>SMVS01000103.1 GCA_004357435.1 Nitrospina sp.
TCACTGGTCCTAATATGAATGCGATTCCTCTGGGAGGAAATTAGGATGGCGAGAAATACTACCGGGCTCAAGGCTGTCAAACCCCACTGTTATATCCTGACAACTATCCTTATATCAATGCTTTGGTTGGCTCCAGCGGTGCTAGCGGGTCCTTGCGAAAATGCCGCCATGCATTTACGCGGCGGGTTCGAGGTCACCCAGGGAAGAGGGGGTCTCTGGGGATATATGGAAAAAAACACCTCTCTGAAAAAAGAGTCGACACTAGGTTTTCAAATCGATGGCAAATTGCAAAGGTTGGTGGTCGGTTTTGAAACCATGTGCGAGGATGGGAAAATTCCCACCCAAAAAACTTTCGATGCGATTTCCGACCGTTTGGATCAGGCTCGAAACATCAACAATCAAAATCCGAGCCGCACTCCTGCTGACAAACTGCTGAAGCAAATCACCGCACTCAACGAAAACTTAGACCAAACACTCAGTAATTTAGGCATGTGATTCCGGGACAACACCCATGTTGAAAGAAGGCAATAAAGCTCCCGATTTCACCGCACTGGACCAGAGTGGAATCAAGGTAAAGCTCAGTTCTTTTAAAGGTAAAAAGAACGTCGTTCTCTATTTCTATCCCAAGGACATGACCCCCGGGTGCACCACAGAGGCCTGTGATTTTCGCGACCACTACAAAAAATTTAGAGGTGCGGAAATAATAGGGGTGAGTATTGATTCCCCGGAAAGACACCAGAAGTTCATCGAAAAATACGATCTGCCCTTCCTCCTGATCAGCGATACCGATCATAAAGTCGTGAACAAATTCAAGGTGTGGCAGGAAAAAAATCTCTACGGGAAAAAATACATGGGAATTGTCAGGTCCACTTTCATCATTGATAAATCCGGAACCCTCCGAAAAATCTTCCCCAAAGTCAAGGTCAAGGGACACATCGAAGAAGTCCTGGCCGCCCTGAAAGAGTTGGCGTAAAACTCAAACTGCCGAGTTCATCAACTTTTCAATTTCGTCAATCCGCCGCGGAATGCCTTTCGATAAGTTCCTGCATCCCGATTCAGTTATCAGAAGATTGTCTTCCAGGCGAATTCCAATTTCGGCATGGTAGACCCGCCCATTTTGTTTTAACTTAAAGGTTCCGTATAAACCCGGCTCATTGCTGATCAACCAACCCGGTTGCATCGGGTAACCCAGGTATTCACGAAATGGATCGCCATCGTGTTCCTGTTCCCCTATCAAATGGCTGACCCCATGCGGACGGCCATTGTATTGCAATTTATACGTTCCGCCGATCGCTTTAAACTTTTCCTTCAAGCCGCGATTCAGAGTGTCCCAGCAACATTCGTTCAATTCAAAGATGGTTTCACCCGCCCGAGCCATTTTCTCCACCGCCAGTTGAGCGTCCAAAACAATTTGGTATAAAATCTTCTGCAACGGGTTGAAACGACCTGCCGCCGGAATGGTTCGCGAGATATCGGCGTGCATGGTCATCCAGCGCACTCCAAAATCCAGTAGCACCATTTCGTCCCTGGAAAAATCATCGTCGTTTTTCATGTAATGCAAAACGGTGGCGTTGGAACCGGAAGCGATGATGCCGGGAAAACTCAGGCCGTAGGGAGATTTCATGAGCATTTGACCTTCGATGAATCCCTGAACATGGCATTCGTTTTTAAATTCACCGAAATGTTTTAAAGTTTCTTGAAAGGCTTCGCCTGTTATTTTCTGGGCTTTCAGCGTATTGGCCACATCAAACTTGTCCAGCGGAAGCCGCAACTCAAAATGGTCTTTCATTATATTGCTCACTGCTTTTCCGGGCATTTTCCATTTACGCAACAGACTCTCAATCTTTTTTTTAAATTTCCAGTTATGGTCCGTTTTCACAACCTTCTTTTTTCCAGGCATTAGTGTTTCCAGCCAAAAGGTACCCACCCCTCTGCGTTTTCCCCGTCGCACCCGTTCTTTGAGTATCTTTTCAAATTCATCGACATCTCGAACATCTTTAATTCCGGTCACCCGCTTGGCCTCTGCAACACTTTTTGGATCACCGACTCCAAATCGAACCCCGTCCCAAAATTCTTTGGTCGGATCTTTCTTTTTCACAAACAAAATTTCATCCGAATCCTTCGCGCCGGGATCCAGCAGTAATATCACCTCGGTTTGATTGACCCCGGTCAGGTACATGATGCTGGGCTCCTGATAGGTAGGGGAATGGGCGTAGGTCCACGCTGTTTCCGCACCGGGGCCGTAGGGGACTCCCGTGAGAACAATCAGCTGGTTCACACGTTCCATTAATTTCTTTCTTCGGTTCCGGAACCGCTTTTTTGCCTGAGAACCCGCCCCACCGTCCCGCAAAATCCCCGAATAAGTTTTTTTATTTATTTTTTTCATGACCCCTGCTTCAACTTTCAATTAGTCCGTGGTTTTTTAATGGCACTGAATTTAACAACTGCTGGCCTTTGGACGCCCGCGGCTCCAACTATTATAGTTGAAGCTCTCATTGCCCAGCCTATTTTTAATTCCAATATCGGTCAATTTATTTTTTTTTTAGAACCGCCAACCACTCTTTATCCTTGCGCTGTTCTGCCGAGTGGTCACATTTTTCAACCCGGACCAGGGCGAACTTTTTTGAAAAGTGCTTATGAATGTCTTGTTTGGTGGTGTTGAAAGGAGGTCCCCCCTGCTCTCCAGTCTCATAAAACAGTCCCATTATGAATCCCCCCGGCTTCAATATCCGGTGTGCAGTCGCTACATAATCTCCGCGGCTTTCCGGTGATATAGCGCAAAAAAATGTCTGCTCCAGCAAGGTGTCATAAATTCCCCGATGGGTGGCGTCCAGAGCAAAAAAATCCTGGGACAACACCCGGGCTTCCAGATTTTTTTCTTTCAGGGTCTGATTCAGAAGAGACACCGCGCCCGGCGAATAATCGACGCCGGTCACGTCCCATCCGTGGCCTGCAAAAAAGACGACTTCGTGGCCCTGGCCACAACCAGGAACGATCATCTTGCCCGGTGTTAAAATTTTATCCTGCCAAAGCCGGACGAAAGGTGGGGCCACCTCTCCCAAATCCCAACGCAAATCGCTGGCATCGTAATGCCCCTGCCAATCGGCTTGGGAATATCCGTCTTGGGTCTGATCATCGTCCATCAGGGATTGCGGGCCTTTTTATATTGTCGATTAAAAAATTGCGCCAGGTGATCGATGGCCGAACGCGCCATGGCCTCGATAGCCTCAAGGGCATTGCCTCCGATATGAGGGGTCACCATCAATTGTGGACACGCCAACAGTTGCCTGTCCTCTGGCGGTTCCTGGGTGAAGACATCGAGAGCGGCGCCTGCCAATCTGCCCTCAAGCAAGGCGTTTTTCAAGGCCTCCGGTTCCACCACCGCGCCGCGACTGGTGTTGATTAAAAAAGCGGACGGCTTCATCTCGCGCATCACTTTTGAATTGATCATGAACCGTGTCTCATCCGTCAAGGGCACGTGCAGAGAGATGATGTCCGCCCCTTGAATCACCTCTTCAAAGTTCTTCGCCTCCGCCCCCGTTGTTCTGCAAAAATCCGTGCGGTCCTCAATATCCCGCACCCAGAGGCGGCACCCAAAGGGTTTTAGAAGCCGAACCACTTCCCGGCCAATATGACCGCAACCAATGATGCCGACCGTTTTCCCCTGGAGCTGATGGCCTCCGTCTTTTACCCAACGGTTTTCCTTCAAGGCAAATCCACCGCTGAATACATTATGACAAAGCCCCAGCATGAAACTCAAAGTCAGTTCGGCCACCGACCGCCGGTTCACCCCAGCAGTCCATCCCAAAGCCACTTGATGCTTTTCCAGGGCTTGTTCATCCACCGTGTCCAACCCCACCCCGTATTTGGCAACTATTTTTAAATGGGGCAATGCCTGAAGTATTTTCTCATTGATGGCATCGCGGCCCACCAGTAGCCCGTCCGCCGCTCGACAAAACTCAACCAATTCGTCCCCGTCCAAATAGCGGTCCTTATCGTTAAAGACGGTGTTTTCGAACAAGCCCGTGATTTCATTTCTCAAAGTTTCGGACTGGCAGATGGGCGGCGGGGTCACCACTATCATGGGGCCAGGGGATTTCATAATTCTATCCCAGTATCTGATGGAGGATCGAAGAGCCTGCTACAAAAGTTCCGACCATGGACCCCAGGTTGGCAAAGAAAAAAACGAGGAAAATGCGCACCACACCATTTTTCCACCAGCGGCCGAAATGCCCGATATCACTTTTTATCGATTCAAAATCTTTCACCTTGGGCTTCCTCAAATAGGACTCGACCATGCCCACCACCATCCCGGCGCCGATGGTTGGGTTGAGCGAGGTGAGGGGCGCCGCGACAAAGGCCGTCAGAATGGAAAGGGGGTGCGCCAGCGCCAGCGCCGCCCCGATGGCGCTGAAACCGCCGTTGATCACAACCCAGGTAACTATCAGTTGCCAACCCAGTTCGGGAGACTTGTAGTATCCCACCCCAAACATAGCAAGGATGAACAGACCGATGCCCCACCCGATATAAATTCCGGTGCGTCTGGGCCGCGGTTTTTCCTCCAATCGCTGTAATGCCGCCTGGTCCGGCGGGGACTTCATAGCAGGAACCATTCCCACCAGATGGCCCGCGCCCACCATGGCCAGGATTTTTTTGGGACCGTCAGGCGCTTCCGCCAGTTGGATCAGTTTTCCCACCATGTACTGGTCTCTTTCATCAATCAGCACCGATTTGACAGACGGCAGAACTTCTCCAAACTCCTGGACAAGGGAATGCAACATATCGCCATCCTTGAGTTCCTCAATCTGTTCCTCGGTGATCTCCTCGCCTACAAAAACACTGGCCATCAAGCCGGAAAAAAGTTTGAGTTTCTGCCAAAAAGAAACTTTTTGATACATGCGCTGGAGGGTGATGGAAATGTCCCTATCGATGACCTCCAGACGCAGGTCGTGTTCCTGAGCCAGCTCAATAGCCCGTATCATTTCCTGCCCCGGCTCAATCCCCATTTTCTCAGCGAGGCGCCGCTGATAGGCGGAGAGCGCGAGGTTGATCAGCAGAAGGTTGCCTTTGCCCTGCTTTAAAATCTGGAAAATATCCAGATTCTTCCACCAGGCCCTGTCGACCAGGTTTTTGTGCCGGGCGGGGCACAATTCAACCGCAATGCAGTCGTAATCGCCCGTGCGGATTTTTTCTTCGACCAATGCTACGCTTTTATGGGAAACGTGAGCGGTCCCAACCAGAGTGATGGTACAGCCATTGTGCTGGATGGTTTTGATAATATCTTCGGTGGATTCCACAAATTCCTTTCTTATTAACCTTTGAGATATCGTAAACTAACAGGGGACACGGGCTGGCATTAGTTTTGAGAGTGGGCTTCTTTCTGGCTCCCGTGGACAGTCGGCCATGGTGTTGTTTTAGCGTCAGGGTTCTAATTTAACACAATCCAAAATTTATAAACAAGAAACAATACCCCTTAGATGAAACCTTTCGAACTGGTCGCTGACTTTCAGCCGGCCGGCCACCAACCTCAGGCGATCCGGCAACTGGTGGAGCAGTTTCCGGGGATCGGCGGCGCGCAGACTTTGCTGGGTGTCACCGGCTCGGGAAAGACTTTCACGGTGGCCAGCATGGTTGAAAAGTTACAACGCCCGACCTTGGTGCTGGCCCCGAACAAGACCCTGGCGGCCCAGCTATACAACGAATTCAAAAATTTTTTTCCAAACAATGCCGTGGGGTATTTCGTCAGCTACTACGACTATTACCAACCGGAAGCCTACCTTCCGATCTCCGACACTTTTATCGAAAAAGACGCTTCGATCAACGATGAAATAGATAAAATGCGCCATGCTGCCACCCGTGCCTTATTTGAGCGGCGTGATGTTCTCATTGTGGCGAGCGTTTCCTGCATTTACGGGCTCGGGTCTCCGGAAGCTTACCACGGCATGCTCCTGTTTCTCGAAACGGGAATGACCATTGATCGCGAAAAAATCCTTAAAAAACTGGTGGAAATTCAGTACAAACGCAACGATGTGGATTTCCAGCGCGGCACGTTCCGGGTGCGCGGTGACGTGGTGGAAATTCTGCCGGCATACGAAAGAAATGAGGCCATCCGCATTGAGTTTTTTGGAGATGAGATAGAAAATCTTACGACCTTTGACCCGGTGACTTTAAACTCCGGTCAAAAACTGGATCGTATCGCGATCTATCCTGCCAGTCATTACACGACCCCCAAGGATTTACTGGAAAAGGCCCTGGAAAATATTTACGAAGAAATGGTCGAGCGCATCCAATATTTCAAAAGCCAGAACCAATTGATCGAAGCGCAACGGATCGAGCAGAGGACTATGTTCGACCTGGAAATGATTCGGGAAATAGGGTATTGCCAGGGAGTTGAGAATTATTCCCGCCATCTCATGGGGCGGGAACCGGGAAGCCCGCCGCCCACCTTACTGGACTATTTCCCGGAGGATGCCTTGTTCGTGATCGACGAGAGCCACGCCACCCTGCCGCAACTGAAAGGCATGTACAAGGGCGACCGCGCCCGCAAGGAAAACCTGATTCGCTACGGTTTTCGCCTGCCCTCGGCGTTCGACAACCGGCCCCTCACCTACGAAGAATTCGAGGCTCGCAACAACAGCGTTCTTTATGTGTCGGCCACCCCGGCAGAATACGAATTGAAAAAATCTCAACACCGGGTGGTGGAATTGATTGTCCGTCCCACCGGGTTGATCGATCCACCCACCTCGGTGAGACCCATCGCCGGGCAGGTGGATGATCTGTACCAGGAAATCAAGCAACGGGCGGAAAGAAATGAAAGAACGCTGGTGACCACTCTGACCAAAAGATTTTCTGAGGATTTGACCGAACACTTTTCCGAGATGGGGTTGAAGGTCAAGTACCTGCACTCCGATATCGTGACGATGGAGCGAATTCAAATTATAAAAGAGCTGAGGCTGGGAGAATTCGACGCTTTGATCGGGATCAATCTGTTACGCGAAGGGTTGGACATTCCTGAAGTTTCGTTGGTCGCTATATTGGATGCGGACAAGCAAGGGTTTCTAAGATCCGCCACCTCTCTCGTTCAGACTTCGGGCCGGGCGGCCCGCAATATAGCCGGCCAGGTCATCATGTACGCGGACACGGTGACCGCGGCCATGCAAACCGCCTTGGACGAAACCGACCGCCGTCGACAGATTCAGATAGCATTCAACAAAAAATATAACATCACGCCCACTTCCATTAAAAAGTCGATACAGGATTGCCTGATCGATTCGAAAAAATCCAACCTGATGCCGCTGGTGATGGAAGAGGAAGAAGATTATCTGCCCATAGGAAACCTCAGCTCTTCAGTCAGAAAAATGGAAAAACAGATGCATACCGCCGCGAAAAACCTGGAATTCGA
>SMVS01000104.1 GCA_004357435.1 Nitrospina sp.
AAACATCTATGGTATTTGGTCCAAATCCTAAAATAAACCTTGGATCCATTTTCGGGGGGCAGGTCAAGGGCAGGCGGAACAGGGTGTAGCGCGGATTTGAAGATCCACATTCACAAGGAAAACAATATCCTGTTTCCCAGAGTGCTGAGGGCTTCTGACTGATTGCCCTTTAAATGTTTTAATGGTTCAAAGGTCTTTAACTTCCCACCACCTGACCGATATGCTCCGCTGATACCCACTCGACCGTGAGGTTTCCCTTTTTACAAATTTTATATCCTAAATTTTGAAATCTGTTTTCGATTCCTGGATCTGTCCCCTCAAAAAGGGGCCGGGGGGAGTGTTTGGCTTTAAAATAGGGCGGTGGGGTGTTGGAATAAAGCCAAGTACCGGAGTCCCAAGGATGGGACCCTTTCGGGTTCAGTGCCGGGGGCCTTCGGGTCCCCGGTTTTTATGCCAACCGATTAGCCACCCTGGATAATTGACACCTCGGGCCATGGGGATATAATGAGGCATTCCCTGGAAATTCCGATCCCACAGATTCCATTTCTCAGGAAGAAATACAACCAAATACCACTTGCGGGGATGGGTATTTGCATTAATGGCATTCAATAGAGTTTGGGGAATGAAGGTCGAATAAAATTTAGGTTATAATAATTAAAAACTCAAACATAGATTAGCCAGGTGATTTTCTTGAGATGGAAAACTTTATTTAATTTCCCAATCGTGACTTTTTAATGAATTTCAAGTCCTACAATCCAGGGAATTTCTTTGATGAATATTTTGAAAAACCTGGCCAACCCAGACCGGAAGTTAAAAAGTTGGTTGATCAGATCGAATCCTTTCCCAATAAAGAGCTGGCCAATCGACAGAAAGCCGCTGAAGCAGCATTCATGCAGATGGGAATAACTTTTGGGGTCTATGGAGATCAAAAAGGGTTGGAAAAAATAATCCCCTTCGACCTCATTCCACGGATCATCAACGCCCGTGACTGGGACTTGATTGAGCGGGGGGTGAAACAAAGGGTTTTCGCACTCAACCAGTTTATTCACGATGTTTATAATGATCAAAAGATTATAAAAGACGGGGTGATATCCAAGGAAATCATCCTTCCCTCTGTGGCTTACCGCAAAGAATGCCAGGGGTTGAACCCACCGAAAGGCATTTGGTGTCATATAAGCGGTATCGATTTTATCAGGGATGAAAAGGGGCAATTTTACGTTCTGGAGGATAACCTGCGCTGCCCTTCGGGAGTTTCCTACGTATTAGGCAACCGCAGGGTCATGAAGCAAACCCTCCCGGTTGTGTTCGAGTCCTTGCCGATTCGACCGGTTGACGATTATTCCAACCGCCTTGCTGATATGCTTCGATATCTGATTCCCGATTCGATTATAAAGCCCAACATCGTAATCCTCACTCCGGGGATCTACAACTCAGCTTATTTTGAACACTCGTTCCTGGCTCAACAAATGGGCGAGGAACTGGTTGTGGGTCAGGATCTGGGGGTGATGGATGATTTTGTCTACATGAGAACCACAAAAGGCTTCGAAAGGGTCCATGCCATTTATAGACGAATTGACGATGAATATCTGGACCCGACCGTATTCAACCCGGATTCATTGCTCGGGGTGCCGGGGCTCATGAAGTCATACCGTTCCGGAAAAGTAGCATTGGCCAATGCCCCGGGGACTGGCATTGCAGATGACAAGGCAATTTATTCGTTCGTTCCGGACATCATCAAATATTACACAGGTGAAGACGCGATAATTCCCAATGTTCCGACCTTTGTGTGTGTGGATGAGAAGGATCGACAGCATGTCATCGACAATATTGCAAACTTTGTTGTCAAAACCACTCACGGCTCTGGAGGGTACGGGATGTTGATCGGTCCTTATTCTACAAAAGAGCAACAGCAGCAGATGATCGAAAACATCCAAAAGGATCCTCGCAATTATATTGGTCAACCGGTCATTGAACTTTCCCGCGTTCCCGTAATCGTAAAAGATCATTTTGAAGGTCGGCATATCGACCTTCGGCCTTATGTCTTGTATGGGCAAGATATCTATGTTCTCCCTGGAGGCCTGACTCGAGTTGCCTTGGAAAAGGGCTCTCTTGTGGTGAATTCCTCCCAGGGCGGGGGAGGTAAAGACACCTGGGTTCTGGCAGACGACCCAATTTAGATTCTGATAAGCAGAGGACAATGTTAAGTCGAGTTGCAAATTCTATTTACTGGATGAGTCGCTATTTGGAGCGGGCAGATAATACTGCTCGACTGATTGAAACTGAGTTGCACATGATCTTGGACCTGCCTTCGTTAAGGGATGACCCCAATGCATGGAAACCGCTGGTGGATATCACGGGTGACGGTGATTATTTTTCCGAAAAGTTTGGCGCTCCCACCAGGGAAAATGTAATGTTCTTTCACACCTTTGACAGCGATTACCCCCACTCCATCAAATCCAGCCTGACCGCCGCCAGGGAAAACGCTCGGTCAGTAAGAGAGGTGATCCCCTCTGAAATCTGGGAAATGATCAACAAGCTCTATCTTGAAGTTGCAGGCAGGGGAGCAAGTATAAAAGCTTTAAAAACGCCACACAAATTTTATTCTGAAATTAAAATGGCGAGCCATTTAATCACGGGAATCGCCTATACCACCATGTCTCGTGGTGAGGCCTGGCACTTTTCTCAATTAGGTAGGTACCTTGAAAGAGCCGACAAAACGTCGCGGATTCTCGACGTTAAATATTTCATTATGCTTCCTAGGTTGGATTATGTGGGTTCTTCGATGGACAATGTTCAATGGTCGGCGCTTTTAAAATCTACAAGCTCCTTCGAGATGTACAGAAAAAGATTCAATCTGATCAGTCCGCAGAATATTGTCGATTTCCTGATTTTTGACCGGGAATTTCCCCGGTCGATACTGTACTGTGTCAATCATGCAGAACAATCCTTGTTCAGGATCGTGGGTACGCCAATGGGTACTTTCAACAACGAACTGGAGAGGCAGTTTGGAAAACTTTCCGGCAAGCTCAATTACTCCAACGTGAGTGAGGTCATGTCAATCGGGCTCCATGAATTTCTGGATGGTGTCCAATCCGACTTAAACCTTCTGGGCGAAGCGATTTTCGAAAACTTTTTTGCGGTCAAGCATTTGGCAGACATTAATAGCTCCGGATTTCAAAATCAATGACGTTTTGTTTGCGATGAAGGCAGAGGCGATGCAGGATTACTGTTGGATTCAAACTTTTTTCATATTTTGTTAATTATAATCTTATGGCAATTCAGATTGCGTTACATCATTTGACCCGATATCGATACGATAAGCCCATCCAGCTTGGGCCGCAAACGATCCGCTTACGGCCCGCTCCTCATACGCGGGCTCTAATTCAATCCTATTCTTTAAAAGTTTCGCCAAAAAAACATTTCCTCAATTGGCAACAGGATCCTTTTGGAAATTTCCTGGCACGCGTTATTTTTCCCGAAAAGATAAAAGCGTTCCAAATTGAAGTGGATCTTATCGCCAATATCCGTGCTTTCAATCCGTTTGATTTCTTTTTAGAGGATTATGCGCAGTCGTTTCCTTTCAAGTACGAACCCTGGCTAGCGGATGAGCTGGAGCCTTATTTTGCGATTAAAGAAAACGGACCGTTACTCAATCAGTTTCTTAAAACCTTACCTGAAAGAGAAAAGATAACCAATGATTTTTTGGTCAAGGTCAACCGAGCGCTGAACGAATATTTAAAGTATGTCATTCGTTTGGAACCGGGTATCCAAACTTGCGAGGAAACTCTTCAACTGAAATCCGGATCGTGCAGAGATATGGCTTGGCTCTTATGCCAAATACTTCGCCACCGCGGTCTGGCCACCCGTTTTGCCTCGGGCTATCTGGCCCAGCTAAAATCCGATGTCGAGCCTCTTGACGGACCGTCGGGACCACAGGAAGACATAACGGACCTGCACGCTTGGCCGGAAGTCTATTTGCCGGGAGCGGGGTGGGTAGGACTCGATCCAACCTCCGGTTTTTTTGCCGCCGAAGGGCATATCCCCTTATGTTGTACCCCAAACCCATCTAGCGCGGCGCCTATTACCGGATCTATGGAAACTTGCGAGTCCAAATTGGATTTTGAAATGTCCATCGTGCGCATCGAAGAAGACCGCCGCATGACTAAGCCTTACGCCGAAGCGCAGTGGGCCGAAATCAATGCCTTGGGGCAAAAGGTGGATGGGGATTTGGAGGCGAATGACGCGCGTCTTACGATGGGCGGGGAACCCACGTTTGTTTCGGTTGACGACCGCGAAAGCGCGGAATGGAAGATTGCGGCGTTGGGCGAGGGGAAAAAAGAACGCGGCAACGACATGCTTTTAAGGTTAAAAGAGCGCTTTGCACCAGGCGGGTTGCTATTTCACGGGCAGGGGAAATGGTATCCGGGAGAAATATTGCCCCGCTGGTCGTTTAATTGTTACTGGCGGAAAGACGGCAATCCTATTTGGAAAGACCACTCGCTGTTTGCGGAGTCCGGCAAGGATTATGGTCACGACGTCAAAACCGCGCAACGGTTTTTGGCTTATCTAGCCCAATCCTTAGGCATTCCCATTAAAGCCATTTTGCCTGCAAGAGAGGACGCGGCGTATTATCTTTGGAAAGAGAACCGCCTGCCCATCGAGGGCGATATCTACAAAACAGATTTGTTTGAAAAAACCGAAAGAAAACGCCTGCAAAAATTGCTGGATAGCCATCTCGGCGATCCGGTGGGTTATGTGATGCCCCTGAGTTATTCCCAGAAAAAAAATCAATGGATCAGCAACTATTGGAAGTTCCGTTCGGATCGTCTTATCTTAACTATCGGCGATTCTCCAATAGGGTTGAGACTGCCGTTGCACAGTTTGCCCTTTGTGCCGGGAGTGGAAGAAGAAACTTTTGCAAAAAGAAATCCTTTTGAGCAAATCGGCGAGCTTCCAACTATGGAGTATCGCTTGGTGGATTTAACGTCGGAGGAAGCAAAAGCTTCCAAGGCAAGCTCTAAGTCCTTCGAGAACGACCCCACAGGTTTAGTCCGATACGCTATATGTGCGGAGAGCCGGGAAGGCAAGTTGCATTTGTTTTTGCCTCCCATCTCGCATGTCGAACATTTTTTGGAGTTGGTTGAGCACATTGAGGATGTCGCCAAACACCTAGACACTCCCGTTGTCCTGGAGGGATATAGTCCTCCGACCGACCCCAGGATTCAGTATTTTAAGATCACGCCCGATCCCGGGGTTTTAGAAATCAATATGCAACCCGCCGGAAGTTGGAACGAGTTGGTTGACATCATCCAAACCATCTACTAAGAAGCCCTTTTGGCGCGGCCCACCCCCGAGAAATTTCAACCCGACGGACGGCGGGTCGGTTCCGGGGGAGGACATCACATTGTCACTGGGGCGGCAATTCCGGAAGACAGTCCTTTTTTGCGGCGTCCGGATTTGCTTAAAAGTTTAATTACCTTTTGGCAAAACCACCCGTCTTTGTCATACTTTTTTTCATCTCAGTTCATTGGGCCAACGAGTCAGGCGCCTCGTATAGATGAAGCACGGCACGAATCGCTTTATGAGCTTGACATCGCCTTTGACCAAATTTCCGAGAAAGAAAAAGCGCCTTATTGGCTGGTCGACCGGTTATTCCGCAACCTGCTTACCGACCTAACGGGCAATACCCATCGAGCGGAGTTTTGCATCGATAAACTCTACAACCCCGACAGCGAAACGGGGCGGTTGGGCCTATTAGAAATGCGAGGGTTTGAAATGGCCCCTCACCCTCAGATGAGTCTTCTCATGACGCTTTTGGTGCGGGCCTGCATAGCCTGTTTTTTGAAAACGCCTTACCGTCAAAAACTGATCCGTTGGGGAACCCGTTTGCACGACCAGTTCATGCTTCCTCAACGACTTTGGGAAGATTTATCCGACGTGATCCAGCTGTTGCGTTCAAACGGATATTCTTTTCAGTTGGACTGGTTCCGGCCATTTTTAGAATTCAGATTCCCAAAATACGGATCGACCCAAATAGGTCCTATCAAATTAGAATTAAGAATGGCGCTTGAGGCGTGGAATGTCATGGGAGAAGAGCTTTACCAGGGAGCCGTGAGCCGGGGCGTGGATGCGGCGGTGGAACGCCTGCAAGTAAAAACAGAAGGGTTTATTGATTCCCATTATGTCGTTACCTGCAACGGTCGCCGCCTTCCTTTGAAATCAACTTCCGAAAGTGGGACGTTTATTGCCGGCGTCAGATTTAAAGCATGGTCTACCCCGTCCGGCCTGCACCCAACGCTTCCCGTAAACTCGCCGCTTGTTTTTGACGTTATCGATATCCGCTATAACCGTTCCATTGGAGGCTGTACCTATCATGTCGAACACCAAGGCGGACGCAACGAGGAAGATCTTCCCGTAAGCGAGCAGGAGGCCGAAGGACGATGCCTTTCCCGGTTCGAAGCCATGGGACATTCGCCTGACAAATGTAAGATCCCTCCTACCGAGATTAACCCGGAATTCCCTCACACATTAGACCTTAGAAAAAAGATCAAATAAGTAATATGAATGTGCTATAGAATAATAACTGTAGAAGTATTCAATTATTAACAATATAACGAAACGCGAAATGTCCGGAGAAATTCTAGCGCTTAATTTTGATTGTATGGGCTCTCCTTCCTTCACGTTCAATGCCGGCAAAAATTCCAAGGCCCTGAAAACTCCGGGTTGGGGTTTTGGCTGGTACCCTAACGACGATTACGGGGCCTCCCTAGTGAAGGACGCCATGGCCGATGATACCCAGACCTTGCTGAACGCGCTTCAGGATGGGACCAGTTTTCGTTCCACCATTTTTATGTGCAAGGTCAAGGGGTCGGGCAAGCAATATACCCAGCACGACACTCAACCGTTCCAGCGCAGTTTTGGCGGCTACGACTGGCTTTTCCTGCACAACGGCAAGCTGGACCGGACCGCCCTGATGGAACTTCATCATGATCCGTCCGGTCTTCTGGAACCTGTGGGGAAAACCGATTCCGAGCTGGCGTTCTGCTTCTTGCTGGGCAAACTCCTGGCTTGTTCCGCAAAAGGTTTGACTGACATCGAGGGCAACGAACTTTTAGCTTGGATGCAGGAGCTGGACGGGTTGGGAACCGCCGACTTCATTATTAGCGACGGCAGGAGTATGGCGGTTTATCACGGGGGAAATTCGGAGCGCAACCTTTACATTCATAGAGTGTTGCCTTCCGAAAAGCCACCTGTTTTCGAATCTGAGCTGGTTTCCCTGGATCTGGAAGACCCGCGCGATTCACTGCGCACCGTTTGCCTGGTTACGTCTTTCCAATTCGATAACACCTCCTTCCAACCCATGGATCCCGGGCATCTGATCATCGTTCGCAGGGGAGCGGTTTACTGGGACAGCCTGCCCCCTGAAGGAGAAATCAGGGTTCAACACCCCGTTGCCGAAATTTCCCCAACCGTAGAAGAGGAAACCGCGAAAGAAACGGAACTGTTCGTTTCCCAGCAGGCGGCGCAATCCCAAACCAGTACACAAACGGTTGCTATGGAAACCGACTTAGCAGAAAGCTTTTCGAATGTCATCAATATAAAGTCTCTCATCCATGATTTTGATGGTATTCCATTAAATTACAAGTTCTACGACATTGCCCACCTTACAGAATATAACTACTCCGTTCCGGTCGAGCAAAGTACCCATACGTTTCGTCTGCAACCAGTGGAAGACGCGATTCAGGAGGTGGTGCAGGCCACGCTGGAACTTTCGGTCGACGGCGAACTGTTGCAGTTTGAAGATGTGTTTGGGAATCATTCGATTCATTACGATATCACTCATGCCTTCTCGAAGCTTTTAATCAAAATGAAAAGCCGGGTCAAAGTCTACGCCTGTCCCCCGGATGACCACAGCCCGACCATGCGGCGCTCCCAGATTCCGCTTGTGTGGATGCCTTGGCAGCGCCAGATGATGCTTCCCTACCTGCTACCTCCCGAGCTCCCGGAAACGCAACTCCGGCAGTTGATGGATTTCGCCATGAGTTTTGTGGAACGAAACGATTCCCATCTGGTTGACACTCTTATGGATATCAATAAGAAAATCTATGAAGATTTTTCTTACGTTCCGGGTATTACCTTTTTAGAAACCACGGCGTTTGATGTTTTCTCTATACGAAAGGGCGTATGTCAGGATTTCGCAAACCTGTTCATTTGCCTGTGTCGTCTGCTGAATATTCCAGCTCGATACCGGGTGGGCTATATTTACACGGGAGGCGATTATGAAAACAAAATTCAGTCCGATGCCTCCCACGCTTGGGCGGAGGTGTATCTGCCGTATTTAGGCTGGCGCGGGTTCGACCCCACCAACGGCTGTATGGTGGCGCAGGACCATGTACGCATTGCCAGCGGAAGAAACTATCGGGATGCCACGCCCGTCAGCGGAACCATTTTTAAGGGCGGAGGTACCGAGCAACTCAAGGTGGACGTCCAGGTCAAGGAAGTTTCAGGTTGAGCCAGTTTTTTTGAATCTCACCCAACCCTTTTATCCTTTTTCGCTCCGTCCAGGATTACTACCTGTTTTGTCCTGCCTAACCAATTGATCATCCAGTGGGAAATAACGGCTTCGATCGGCAGCTTTCGGCCAGAAGCGGACGAAATTAAGTTCCTGGGACCGCAACTCCTAAATCATTCAGTAATTGATAGTAAGCGAGAACAGTCAGAACGCTGAGACCGACAATTAATAGGGTCGAATGTTTGAACCCATGCTTGTGATGCATTTTCCGGTCGGCATGGGTCGTAACGTCCATCATCTCATCGCCGAACCAGGTAGAACGTGAATCACAACTCACGTCGGGCCAATAGATGGGGGCAAGACACGCGAATTCAAGTCTCGTTGCCGCCATTTTTTTAATGCGAAACCGGCAGTTCTTCGATGCGAACGATTGGTTTTGGCGTGCGCCTTGCTAAGGCGGCGCTTTCCCAGTGGGTGAAAGCCTGTCCCTGGCCAATTGATAAGAAGCGACAATTGTGATGAGCAACGTACCACTCGAAGCTACTCTTGATTACATTGGTGGATCAACCTTGTCTGCAATACAGCTGACCAATTGCCTCTGGGAGGAGCAACTACTAAACCTAGAGACGCTGCGCCTCAGCCTCGATCTGTAGCCACACATCCGCCAGTTGTGCTGCCCAGCCGGCGGCCGCCGCTGCTGTCCGAATTCGGTCCTGGCGGATTTCGATCATGACGCTGGGCAAGCCACGCCCCTCACCATGCAGCGGAATCGTGTAGTCGACATTGTCTTCGATTGCGTAGGGCTGATTGTCACCTACCTCATCATCCACACTCCCA
>SMVS01000105.1 GCA_004357435.1 Nitrospina sp.
GTAGATCAGCAAACTGCCCGTCAGAGGTTTGCCGATTCCCAGAATCAGTTTTAAAGTTTCCACTGCCTGGATGTTGCCGATGATCCCCGCCAGCACGCCCAGCACGCCGCCTTCCTGACAATTCGGTACCAGACCCGCCGGCGGTGGTTCGGGATACAAGCACCGGTAGCAGGGACCGGCCTTCGGTTGAAACACCGTGGCCTGGCCTTCGAACCGGAATATACTGCCGTGGATATTGACCTTGTTCATGAAAACGCAGGCGTCGTTGATGAGAAAACGGGTCGGAAAATTATCGGAGCCGTCCACAATGTAATCGTAGTTTTCAAACAGGGCGCGGATGTTCTGCGAGGTGAGCCTTTCATTGAACGTCGTCACCTGTACATCCGGGTTGAGTTTCTGGATGGTCATCCGCGCGGATTCCGTCTTCAACATGCCGATGCGCTCGGTGGAGTGCAGAATTTGGCGTTGTAGATTGCTGAGATCGACCCGGTCAAAATCCACGATGCCGAGATGGCCCACTCCGGCGGCGGCCAGGTAATAGCCCGCAGGGGACCCCAGCCCGCCGGCGCCGATCAACAGAACCCGGGCGTCCAGCAGTTTGCGTTGCCCCACGCCTCCCACCTCCGGCAGGATGATGTGCCGGCTGTACCGCTCGACTTGCTCGTCGGTAAAATCTGCCATTATCCGTTCAGACCGCCGGCAATGGCGGGTATGATGGACACTTCATCTCCATCCTTGATGGCTGTTTTTTCCCCATCCAGAAAACGGATGTCCTCTTCGTTCAAATAAATATTGATGAACCGGCGCGGCGTCCCGTTTTCTTCGCAAATGCGTTCTTTGATTCCGGCGTACTGCGATTCGAGGCTGTTCAACATATCAGCGATGGTTTCTCCTTCAGCCGAGAGCTCGCTTTGGTTGTTGGTCAGCTTCATCAGCGGAGTGGGGATTCGGACTTTTATGGGCATGATGTTTCTCTCCTTTATACCGTTATGCCGTTGGCAAACAGTTCTTCAAAATGGTCTAATTTAGGTTCGATCACCGTCGGGGCTTCAAAGTGGCCTTGCAACGCTTCCTGCGTTTTGAGCCCGTTGCCGGTGATACAGAGTACGGTCAGTTCGTCTTTTTTTATCCGGCCCTGACCGATCAACTTTTTCAAAACACCGAGGGTGACACCACCGGCGGTTTCCGTGAAGATGCCTTCGGTCTCGGCCAGTAACTTCATGCACTCTACGATTTCCTCGTCGTCGACATCCTCGCCCCAGCCGCCGCTCTCGTTGGCGGTTTTGATTCCGTAGTAACCGTCAGCCGGGTTGCCGATGGCAATCGACTTCGCGATGGTGTTGGGTTTGACCGGCTTGATGGTTTCCGACCCGGCTTTGATCGCCGTGGTGACGGGCGAACAGCCGGTCGCCTGCGCCGCGAATATTTTGGTCTGCACCTTGCCGATCAGGTCGAGCGATTCAAATTCGTGCAGGGCTTTCCATATCTTGACGATCAATGAACTGCCGGCCACCGGGACCACCACGTTGTCCGGCGCTTTCCAGCCCAACTGCTCGGCGATTTCGTATCCGTAAGAGCGGGAGCCGTCCCCATAATAGGCGCGAATGTTGATGTTGACGAACGCCCATGGATGGTTGGTCGCGATCTCACTGCACAAACGGTTGACGTCGTCATAACTGCCGTTCACCGCAATGAGTTGCGATCCGTATATCAAGGTACCAAGAATTTTACCCGCTTCCAGCCCGTCGGGAATAAAGATACAGCTTTTGAGTCCCGCTTCCGCCGCATGGGCCGCTACGGAATTCGCCAGGTTGCCAGTGGAAGCGCAGGACACCGTGTCGAATCCGAACTCCATGGCCTTGGCCACGGCGACCGCGACCACCCGGTCCTTGAAAGAAAATGTGGGATGGTTCACCGAGTCGTTTTTTATATACAGCTGGTCCAGGCCCAGCTTTTTACCCAGGTTTTTGGCGCGCACCAGCGGCGTGTACCCGGTATGCAATCCGACCGTCGGTTCTTCATCGATCGGCATGAACTCCTTGTAGCGCCACATGGTCGGCGGACCGGCCTCGATGGATTTTCGACTGACCACCTTTCTGATGCCTTCGTAATCGTAATCCACTTCCAACGGCCCGAAGCAATATTCACAGACATGGATCGGCAGTTTTTCGTAATTTTTACCGCATTCTTTGCAACGCAGTCCCTTAACAAATCCCATAGGATCTCAACTCAGATTAAAAGTATTGATAAAAACTGAAGTACCGTTCGCCGGTGTCGGGCAGAATGGCGACCACATTTTTGCCCGCACCCATTTCACCGGCCAACTGATAGGCGGCGCACAGGGCGGCTCCGGAAGAAATTCCCACCAGCAGGCCTTCCTCCTTGGCCAGCCGCTGGGTAAACTTAAAAGCATCTTCATCGGAGACCGGCCGGATGTCGTCGACGATATCCATGTTTAAAACCTTGGGTAAAAATCCCGCGCCGATACCCTGAATTTTATGAGGGCCGGGCGCTTGGCCGGACAGCACGGCGGATGTGGCCGGCTCGACCCCCACGATTTTGGTGGACCCAAAATGCTCTTTCAACACCTCTCCCGTGCCGGTGATGGTGCCGCCGGTGCCAATGCCGGAAACCAACGCATCCACTGTTTCCCCTTCCATGGCCGAAATAATTTCGGGGCCGGTGGTCTGCCGGTGAACCTCCGGGTTGGCAGGGTTGTTGAACTGTTGCGGCATGTAATACTCCGGGTTGGCCGCCAGCAGTTCCTCCGCCCGCTCGATGGTGCCCTGCATGCCGAATTCGGCACGACTCAAATCGATTATGGCGCCATAGCTTTCGAGAATGGCGCGGCGTTCCATGCTCATGTTTTCCGACATGACCAGGATCACCTTGTAGCCCTTCACCGCGCCCACCAACGCCAGACCGATGCCGGTGTTGCCACTGGTCGGTTCAATGATGGTCGCGCCCGGTTTCAGCAGACCCTTTTTCTCGGCGTCCTCCACCATCGCGAGAGCGATCCGGTCCTTGACACTGCCGCCCGGGTTGGCGGACTCCAGCTTGACAAAAATATTGGAGCCGTTGGCCGGCACCACTTTGTTTAGTTTGACCAGAGGGGTGCCCCCGATCAGCTCTAAACTACTATCGGATTTGCATTTAAAATTTTCGATCATTCCCGCTCACGGCCTTTTGACAAAATTTGGGCAAATAAAAAATTATACGGAAACCCTGTATGAAGTCAATAGTTTACAAAATCCTGCAGGGTCAACCCTGCCAGCGGCCTTGAGAGCCGATCATAAAACCAATTATAGCACGCTTCCAAACCCCGAAAAACCCGCTGAATGCCTTAAAAACAAATATTTTGCAAACTCGGCGGAGGTTGTGTTCCGGCCCGTGGGCGTGCCTAAAATCGGCAGGGGTGACGATTCTGGCAGGGTTATGGTACCCTGTGGCTCTTGAGGTTTGCATCCAGAGGATTGTAACTATTGACCGTTTTATTTTGGGTTGGCTGGATTTTACAGGACGGATTATGAGCGGACAAAGTTTGCTGGTTGAAATCAAGCGGAGCCTGCCGCTACGCGCCTATGGCAACGGACCGGTGATGGAGCTTTTGCGCGAGATGGGCATTCCGGCCAACAAGAAAACGCCGCTGGTGGTTTCTGACGTGTTCCGCGACAGTGAGTCCGGCGAGATCGTCTGCCAGGTCGCCGTCGAGGGCCATGAAAAAATCAGCGCCGCGCTGACCAACCTGAAACTGGACATCACCCATCCCCTGCACCGCAAAGTGCGAGACTACCGCAACGAAGTCGCCAACGCCCTCGCCCAGCCCGATCAAAAGCCCGGCATCAACTCCCAATCCTTCCGCATCGGCAATTTGTACGGCAAAAAGTGAGCCAGAGCTCCCGATTTGTTGGAGTGCCTCTGCGGGCAAATTAAACATTCATTTATCATAAAGTTTAATATATTATCGGAGCATGTAATGCCTGATAATTTTTTGAGGAATAAAAATGTTTGATAAACAGTTTGTTGAAAGCCTTCCAGAAAATTTACCCTTAGCATTAAGGTGTATTTCAGGTAAGTTCAGTAAAGTTAGTAGGGATTTACATGCTAAATATGGACATACGAATATTTTAAATGCCGTTGACCTTTACTTGGAAGCATATGCTTTTTTTCAGGTTTTTTCTGAGGCAAATGGTTTGAAAATAAATTTTCCACCTTTAGAGTCAGCGGAAGATGCTGTGAATATAGTTACTGATATTTTTAACAATGAAATAAAAAAACTTTGGAGAATCATAAGGAAAAATATTTAATACATTTTGGCCAGTCTTTTGCGTATGAATTTTCTGAGGAGGGCTTAGATCGAATTCAAATATTAATTAATGAGCTAAGGGATCTAATTTCTGATTCGAACACTATTGATGAAAATCATAAACTAAGGCTTTTAAAAAGGTTAGAAAATTTGCAATTGGAACTTCATAAAAGGGTTTCAAATTTGGACCGATTTTGGGGTTTTGTTGGGGATGCGGGGGTTGTATTAGGAAAATTTGGCAATGATGTTAAACCCATTGTAGACAGAATTAGAGAGATGCTGGGAATAGTTTGGCGAACTCAGGCAAAATCAGAAGAACTTGAAAGCAATGCTGAGAATCTTTTATTAAACCCGAAGGATAGTGAAAATTAAATTTTCAGACATTGGCCGCGCGCCTGGCGCTAAGAGTCCAGTTTTTCTGAGTTGATGAACTTTTTGAGGAAGGGGAACATGGCGCCGCGTTTTTCGATCATTTCTTCGCGGGATTTTTTAACGACGTTGGCATCGATCAAGGCGACACCGCGTTCGGTGGCGAACTTCTCGATGCCCTGCACGACCATGCCGCGCGCGAATGAGGGAATGCGCTCCAGTCTCTGCTTGGCTTCGTCCGTCCACTTCTGACGGTACTCAACTTCCAATCCCAGGGTATCTTCGATTTTCAGTTCGATCGTCTTGCCGCCGTGCTGGCCGGGTTCGTAGTCGCAGGACGGGTCCTGCGCCATGTAGTTGCCGGTTTCGGCGAAGGCGCGCGCCCGGCATCCGGAACACATGGTGGAAAACTCGCAGGAGCCGCA
>SMVS01000106.1 GCA_004357435.1 Nitrospina sp.
CCACCGCGAAGGGTCCGGTGGGCGATTGCAGGGTCAGCCGGTGCCCGACTGCCACGTGATGTTTGTAGGCGAAGGCCTCCGAGACGATGGCGCGGTCGTTGCCGACCAGCAGTTCCGCCAGCTCTGCGGCCGGGGGGCCGTCTTTGATCATCAGGTTGCCGTATTTAGAGAGCGCTGAAAAATCGCCCGAGGCGAGAATGGCCGGCTCGTCGTTGAAGGAAATATTGAGAGCGCGGAATAGATCGACTTCCTTGACGCCATCGATGTTTTTTAACGCCGCCACCTTGTCGATGGGAAGCGTGTAATGATAATCGATGTTTTTCCCGGCGGCGGCGCGCACAAAAATATCGGCTTGCAAGGTCTGTTCGATCCACACCACCACCGTCTGGCGAAAACTGTGTACCATGATCGACATGCTGATCACCATCATGAACGCGATCGCCAGTGAGGAAATGCAGATCGAATTGCGCCCGACATTCTGCGTCAGGTTCATGCTGGCCAGCAAGCCCTCGGCCTGAAACCATCGCGTGCAGAGAGGCCGCGAAATATTGCGGGTCCACAGCAAGGCGGTGGGCGCCAGAAACGACACGCCCAGGATGAGCAGGAACACGGCGAGAAATCCGAAGTAGGGAAAATGGTCGATGGCGGGCAGTTGCGTGCACACTCCCGCCAGCGCCATGATGCCGAGGGCCGAGCGGGTGAGTTTTTTGTTGCCCCGATATATTTTTAAATCGTAACTGCCGCGCCGCATGACCGTGGTGGGTGGCGTGGTGGCCGCATCGTACGCCGGGATCACCGCCGACACCAGAGACAGTCCCACACCCAGCAGAAAATATGGCACCGCGCGCACCCCATCAAAATTCACTTCGGTGACCTGGGAGGGAAGGTACAGGTTGTTCACCGTCACCGAAATCGCTTCCAGCGAAAACTGAGCCAGATAATACCCGAAGCCAATGCCGAGAAAAGAACCGATGGTGCCGATCACTCCGGCTTCGAGCAGGAACATCCCCGCGATCAAAAGGGGCGTGGCCCCCAGCGCCCGGAGGGTGCCGATCTCGGTTCGGCGGCGCACCACGGAAAGCGAAATCATGTTGTAGATCAGGTACAGCCCGACCAGCAACGCGACGAAACTGAGCGCGGATAAATTGTACTGAAAGGCCCGCAACATTTTCTCCACCTGCCGGGTCTTGCGCTCCGGCCGGTCGACTCGCAGGAAGCCGGGCAGGACGGCAGAGATTTTTTCCTGCATCCGGTCAAAATCAGTGTCCTTTAAAAATTCGATGTCGATGCGGTCGAGTTTGCCGATTTTTCCAAACACCTTTTGCGCGGCCGCGATATCCATCAACGCGAAGTTGCCGTTCAGCGCTTTGGCGATGCCCTTGTCTTCCAGCACTGCGTTCACGTTGAGTTCTACCGTGTGGCCGTTGATCAGGAAGTTTATTTTTTCTCCCAGTTCAAACTGGGTGCCGGGAATAAATTTTTCGGGGATAATGATGCTGGCCGGATCGAGGATGAGCGGCAGGAGGCCGGCCAAATCCTGGCCGGTGGTTTTGAGTGAAAAGTCACGGATGCCGCTGTCCTGAAGCAAATCGGTCCCCAGAATTTCCACCACCTCGCCGGTGTTTTCCTCCACGCCGTAACCTTCAATCACTGGGTAGGCCTTGATCCATTCACGGAGCGGCAGGAGTTTTCGGAAATGGTCCTCGTCGAAGGCCATGCCTTCCGCTTGAATGACGGCATCGGCGCGGCCCAAAACCAGGTCGATGCTTTCTTCAAAAGAACGCAAGGTTTGCTGGTTGGCCAGTTGAATGCTGAGGAATACGGAGACGCCGATCGCCACGCCGAAAATAGTGATGCCCGTCCGAAACGGATCGCGAATGAGGGGCCGCACAATGAGAGCGGTGAACAGGTCTTTAAAATAAATCAGAACATTCATGGGTCAGCGGCTTTTCATGACGCCGTCGCGTATTTCAAAATGGCGATTGCCGTAGCGGGCGGCTTCCGGATTGTGGGTCACCACCACCACGGTGGTCTCGAAATCCACCGAAGCTTTTTTTAACAGGTCGAGCAGGCGCAGGCCGTTTTCCGAATCGAGGTTGCCCGTGGGCTCATCGGCCAGGATGATGGCAGGCTGATGCACCAGGGCGCGGGCGATGGCGACCCTCTGCATTTCTCCGCCGGACAGTTCCGCCGGAAAGGATTGGCGCCGGGCCAGCAGGCCGACATAGTCGAGCAGGGATTCGATGCGTTGGCTTGCCCCGCGCGAAGCGTGACTCAGCAATAAAGGCAGTTCGACATTCTCCCAGACGGTGAGGGTGGGCAGAAGGTTGAAGAACTGAAAGATGAAACCGATTTCCCCGCGCCGCAGACGGGTCAGCTCCTTGTCGTTGAGTGAGGAGATGGCGCGTCCATTCAGAATGATTTCGCCTTCGTCGGGCGAGTCGAGTCCGCCCATCAGGTTCAGGAGGGTGGTTTTACCGCCCCCGCTCGGCCCCATCACCGTGACGAAATCTCCCTTGGCCAGTTGCAGGTTGACATGAGAGAGCGCCGTCACACGCACATGCCCCGCAGAGTAATATTTGGAAACGTTTTTGAACTCAATGATCCCGTTTTGAATCGGCATGTCCGTTCGTTCCTAAAGAGCATCGCCCTATCATTGCCGGCAAAGACTTATGGATTATTTTCAATGACGTGGTATTCTCTCAAAAATTTTACAACTCCGTGAGAACACGAGCAGACACTCTAGCACGAGAGATGTTCCGCAATGGTTTTAATGGTCGACAAGGGTATCTTATCGGATGGCGATTTCTAAAAAAATTGAAAAATTCATGGAGCAGGCGTCGTGGATTCGCCGCATGTTCGAAGAAGGCGTGCGTTTGCGGCAAGAGTTTGGCGAGGACAAGGTGTTCGATCTGTCGCTCGGCAATCCGGTGATGGAACCACCGCCGGAAGTGATGGATGCCCTGAGCGCTGTGGCTCAGGATCGCACCCCCGGCCGGCACCGTTACATGGCCAATGCCGGGCTGGAGGAGGTGCGGGCGGCGGTGGCGCAGGCGCTGTCGCCGGAGTGTAAGGTCGAGCTGGGTTCCAACGACATCATTATGATCTGTGGCGCGGCGGGGGGATTGAACATCACGCTCAAGACGCTGTTGGACCCTGGCGACGAGGTGATCGTTTTCGCGCCGTACTTCGTCGAATACTTTTTTTATGCGGACAACCACGGCGGTCAAGCGGTGGTGGTGCCGACCCGGGAGGATTTCACGCTCGATATCGATGCGTTGAAGCAGGCGATCAATCCCAAAACGAAAGCGGTGATCATCAATTCGCCGAACAACCCGACCGGCGTGGTTTATTCGCGTGAATCCTTGCAGGATCTGGCGGCGGCATTAAGGGAAAAGTCCGCCGAGCTGGGGCAACCGATTTATCTCATCTCGGACGACCCGTATAAAAAAATCGCGTTCGATGGTGTAGAAACGCCAAACATTTGTGAGTTTTACGATAACAGTATTTACATCACGTCGCACTCGAAGGATCTGGCGTTGCCGGGTGAGCGCATCGGTTATGTCGCGGTGCATCCCCAGTGCGCGGCGGCCCGTGAGGTCATGGCGGGATTGATATTCAGCAACCGCGTGTTGGGATTCGTCAACGCGCCGGCCTTGTTTCAGCGGGTCGTGAAAGATGTGCAGAATGTCACGATTGATGTCGAGCCTTATCGCCGCCGTCGCGACCTTATATATAAGGAACTGACCCGTATCGGATATGAGGTGGTGAAACCCCAGGGTGCGTTTTACTTTTTCCCGAAATCTCCATTGGCGGATGAAATGGAGTTCATCCCCCTGCTCACTGCCCGGAAAGTGCTGGTGGTGCCGGGCCGCGGTTTTGGCGCACCCGGTTATTTTCGGATTTCCTATTGTTTCCCGGACCGGGTGATAGAAGGCGCTCTCATCGGCCTGGCCGAAGCGTTCCGGGAAGCCACAAAATAACAATACGTTTCCCCCAGGATTATTTATTGGTGCGGGTGCCGCATTTTGATAGAATAGAGCTACATGGTAAAAAAATTCAAACGAACCCCCTCTTTACTTAAAAGATTGGAATAAACGATGAGTTTGACCCCGGACCAAATCAACCGTTACAGCCGTCATTTGTTACTGCCCGAAGTGGGCGTCGCAGGCCAGGAAAAAATCTGCAACGCCAAGGTGTTGTGCATCGGGACCGGCGGATTGGGTTCTCCGGTGTCCTTGTATCTGGCCGCGGCCGGTGTCGGCAGGCTGGGCTTGATCGATTTCGACGTGGTGGAAAAAAGCAACCTGCAACGCCAGATCGCGCACAGTGAATCGACCGTGGGCACGCTCAAGGTGGAGTCGGCCAAAAAACGCATCGCCGATTTAAATTCTGACGTCGAAGTGGTGACCTACAATGCTCGCCTCACCGCGGAAAACGCCATGGAGATTTTCAAGGATTGGGACATCATCGTCGACGGCACCGACAACTTTCCGACGCGCTATCTGGCCAACGATGCCTGCGTGCTGTTGGGCAAACCTTATATCTATGGATGCATCCTGAAATTCGATGGCCAGGCGTCGGTGTTCGATGCCCGGATCGGCCCCTGTTACCGGTGCCTGTATCCCGAACCGCCGCCGCCCGGACTGGTACCGAGTTGCGCCGAAGGCGGAGTGCTGGGCGTTTTGTGCGGCATCGTCGGCTGTTTTCAGACCAACGAAACTTTGAAAATCATTCTGGGTCAGGGCGAGACTCTGGTCGGCCGACTGCTTTTGTTTGATGCGCTGGGCATGAAGTTCCGCGAAATGAAATTGCGCAAGGACAAAAATTGTCCCATTTGCGGAGACCATCCCACCATTAAAGAACTCGTCGATTACGAGCAGTTCTGTGGGATTTTGCCGCCTCAGGAAAATCCTGAAGATCGGAAGTTGGAGATCGAGCCCGCGGTGGTCAAACAAATGCTGGACGAAAATAAAAACTTCAAGCTGGTGGACGTTCGGAACGAGGGCGAATACCAGATTTGCAAGATCAACGGTTCGACTCTCATTCCGCTGGATGTGATTGAAGAGCGGAAAATCGAAAAGCTGAACGGGCTCAAGAAAACCGATGAGATCGTTTTGCATTGCAAAGCCGGGGTGCGCAGTTTGAAGGCGGTCAAGGCGTTGCAGGACATCGGTTTCGAGAACGTCAAGAGCATGCGCGGCGGCATAGAGGAATGGGCGGAGAAAATTGACACTTCCGTTCCCCGCTATTGATTTTGCCCTGTCTGGCGGGGGCCGCTTGACATTGCTGTGGGATCGGTTTATTTTGAGATGAATAGGAATAGGATGACTGTCCGCCGCGGTGTCGGGGCCAGTCATCAGCGAATCATTAATAACCATCACAAGGGGGTCCTGTGAGCCACTCCGAAGGTTCCGGCCGGGGATACGAAAAGTTGTCCAAGGCTATAACGGAAGCAGTCTTGAGTTCCGCAAAGGTGAAGAAGGTTGTGGCGGAGATCCAGAAGAAGGATGAAATCTGTCCGCAAAGCTTCATGGTCCTGGTGTTGAAGTTGCAAACCCTGACCGAGGGTTTCAATGTGGAAGTGGAAGAGATTCCGGATAAGCCCAAGAAAAAGACCGCGCGCCGCGGTAAGAAAAAATCCAAAGACCCCAGGCAGTATATCGATGGCGAGCAACTTTCCAGCAAAGAAGTTGAGTTCGAAGAATATGTCAGCCAACACTTTAACCCTGAAGAGTGGCTTAAGAAGAACGGTCTCATCTTTTAAAGTCCGGTTCGTTTCCCTCGCCGCTTTTGCCCCCGTATTTCTTTTGCCCAAGCCCGCCCCAGCCGTAGATTTCACCCAGGAACGCAAACGCATGGTCCATGAGGACCTGCGTGGCAGAGATATCAGCGATCCAGCGGTTCTGAACGCCATGCTCAAGGTTCCGCGCCATTTATTTGTGCAAGCGAAGTACCTCTCCCAAGCCTACGCCGATCACCCGTTGCCCATCAAAGCCAATCAAACCATCTCCCAGCCCTACATTGTGGCTTTGATGACGCAGAGCGCCCGCCTCAAGTCCACCGACCGCGTTTTGGAAATCGGGACCGGGTCGGCTTACCAGGCGGCGGTGTTGGGCGAGATCGTCCGCGAAGTGTATTCCATCGAAATCATAAAGACCCTGGCCGACCAGGCCCGTGCCCGGTTGCATCGCCTGGGCTATGCTAACGTCCATGTCAAACATGGCGACGGGTATCGCGGTTGGCCGGAACACGCCCCGTTCGATGCCATTCTGTTGACCGCGGCAACGCCTGAAATTCCGCAACCGCTGATCGAACAATTGAAAATTGGCGGGCGCATGGTGTTGCCCCTCGAAGGTTTTTTGTTTCAGAATTTGATCCGGTTGACGAAGCAACCCGATGGATTGAAAAAAGAGACCATCACCGGCGTGCGTTTCGTGCCCATGACCGGTGAAGTGCGTAACTGACCCTTGGAAATCAGCGGCGCTATGGGTCCGATGGTGGGATGAGACCGGGTTGGGTGAGGATCACGCAGGCAGTTTGACATCTGGATATTTTTTCAGGCGGTCGTAAACGATGCTCCGGTATTCTTCCAACTGTTCCGGACTCTGGGCCTCGAACCGGAGGACCAGCGCGGGTTGCGTGTTGGAGGCGCGTACCAGACCCCAGCCGGATTCGAAGTTGATCCGCACACCATCGATATCAATGATTTTATATAAGGAACGAAAGTGTTCGGTCAGTTCTTTCACGATGTCAAACTTCAAGTGGTCGGGACAGTCGATGCGAATTTCAGGCGTGTTGAACATTTTTGGCAAGTCGGCCAGCATCTCTGAGACTTTGCCATCGCAAGCCGACGCGATTTGAATCATCCGGCAGGCCGCGAACAAGGCGTCGTCAAACCCGTAAAAATTATCAGCGAAGCACATGTGGCCACTCATTTCTCCTGCCAGCAGAGCTTTGGTTTCACGCATTTTTTTCTTTATCAGGGAGTGGCCGGCGGGCGACATCACCGGAACCCCGCCGTGTTTCTTGATGTCGTCGAACAAATTCTGCGAGCATTTGACCTCTCCGACCACGGCGGTGCCGGGGTGGCGCGTCAGCAAATCGCGTGCAAATATAATTAGCAGTTGATCTCCCCACAACA
>SMVS01000107.1 GCA_004357435.1 Nitrospina sp.
ACCGATCATAAGAAAAAAATCCTTCTATTGGAACTCGCGGGTGTGCCGGACAGCGCAATATAATGAGAAATCATCATCGTAAAATTGTATCACAGGAAAATGGACGTTGGGTAGGAGAACCTTTTGAGCGGGAGTTGGAAAAAATTACGTTGTATAGAAAAAATTAGAGACCCAGCGGTTTTTTTTACATCATAAGGTTTGAAAACATAATTCTCGCTTTATCAAATAAGGTATACTGACGCGCTCATCAGGCCCCTCAGGGGCCTGCGTGCCGCTGGGCGAAAGGGTTGCCCCTTGGAACCTTGCCCAACAATTGCGGGGCGCGGGACAGAGTGCAGACCATTTTGCTCCGAGCCAAACCCGGCCCGATTTTCTCAACACAATGGATTTTTAATGGACAACACCCTGATTTACATTTTTCTGAGTTTTATTTTTGCCGTCACGCTGGTCGGCGGATGGATTCCCACTATCAAGGTGTGGTCGCAGAACACCTTTCGTCTTTTGATCAGTTTTTGCGCGGGAATACTGCTGGGTGCGGTGTTTTTTCATATGACTCCAGTGGTTTCTCTCATTTTGGGGAAACAAATGGGGTTTCCCATCATGATCGGGTTTTTAGGGATCTACGTGATGGAAAAATTTGTCATGGTCCATCCTTGTGAGGAGGGCGCTTGTGACTATCATAAAATTGGAGTTGCGGCCTATGTCGGGATCGGGTTCCACAGCATTCTCGATGGCGTGGCCATTGGCGCAGGCAGTATGCTGAATTTGAGCATGGTGATTCTGTTGGCGGTCACCCTCCACAAATTCCCGGCGGCGCTGGCTCTGAGCAGTATTTTGGTCAAGGGAGGAGAATACTCCCGTCGGAAAATTCTAGTCTCCATGTTTGTGTTCGCGCTGGCGACTCCCCTGGGGGCGATCCTGTCGATGCACCTCATGGAGGGGGTTCAATCGTATCTCATAGGATTTGCCTTGGGTGTCTCCGCGGGAACATTTCTTTATATATCGATCGGCGACCTTTTGCCCACCGTCCATGAGCAGGATGAAAAAAAATACCACAACCTGGTTTCGCTCTCATTGGGATTGATTGTTATGTTTGTCTCCATGGACATCGCCTGATGCGATTGCATTCTTGTACGGGATGCGGACCCTGAGCTCCCTATCCGGCCCATGAACCGAATCAAACCGTTTCTGCATTATTTGTTAGCCTACCGTTTTCAAATCATGATGGGGATTGGCGCCTTGCTGGTGACCGATCTGGCAGGCCTGACCATTCCCTGGTTGATCAAAACAGTGATCGATTTTCTTCCCGATCAGCCTTCCGGTCTGCTGTTGGCACAGTTCGCGGGATGGTTGCTCCTGGCGGCTCTGGTTCAGGGGGTGTCGCGGTTCGGATGGAGAAAATTCCTGTTCGGTACTTCCCGGAAAATTGAGGTGGACATCTTAAATGATCTGTTCGCCCACTTCATGACCCTGGATCAGACCTTTTTTCAAAAACAGCAGATTGGCGACTTGATGTCCCGCGGCACCAACGATCTCCGCGCGGTGAAAGAATTTTTAGGGCTGGGGTTGCTGGTGGTGGTGGACGCGGTGGTGGTGATCCTCGCGTGCGTTTCCCTGATGGTTTACATCAATCCCGAACTGGCCCTAATCACGCTCCTCCCGTTGCCTCTGGTGTCCCTGTTGTTTTTTGGCTTTATCCGCGCCATCAGCATTCGCCATACAGCCATCCAGGAACACCTTGCCAAAATCACCTCCATGGTGCAGGAAAACCTGGCGGGCATTCGTGTTCTCCATGCGTTTGTTCAGGAAGAAAATGAAATTAAAAAATTTGACGGATTGAATCGCGAGCATATCGAAAAGAACATGCGTCTGGCCAGGTTGTTCGCCGTGTTCACGCCCTCTTTGGTATTGACCACGGGAACAGCGGCTTTACTTTCTCTGTGGATTGGCGGCAAAGAAGTCATCGCGGGAGAGCTCACCCTCGGGTCATTCGTGGCGTTCAATAGTTATTTGGTCATGCTTTCCTGGCCGATGATGGCGATTGGCTTTGTCGTCAATCTGACGCAGAAAGGATTGTCTGCCATGAGCCGCCTGCAGGAAATTTTCGATGCCAGGTCTTCTCTGGATCAGGTCACACCCGTCGATCCCGATTTCAAAATAGAAGGCGCCATAGAATTTAAAGGTTTGTATTTTACCTACCCGGAGGCCGACCAGCGGGTGTTGCAGGATGTCGATTTTGTGGTCCAGCCCGGAAGCAGCCTCGCCCTGGTGGGCATGATCGGTTCCGGAAAAAGTTCATTGGTGCAGTTGATCCCGCGCATTTTTGAGGTGGCACGATCGACCCTATGGATCGACGGCAAGCCGATCCAGGAAATCCTGCCGGACTTGCTGAGGCGGAGTATCGGTTACGTGGAACAAGAGCCCTTTCTGTTTTCCACCACCATCCGCGAGAATATTGCCATGGGGCGCCCCGGATCTTCTGAGCGGGAGATTGAAGAGATGGTCCGCTGTGTTCATCTGCTACCCGATCTGGAACGCTGGCCACTGGGATTGGACACCCTGGTCGGCGAGCGTGGCGTTTCTTTGTCGGGAGGACAAAAGCAAAGAATCGCTCTGGCGCGGGCGTTGATCCGCCGGCCCAAAATCCTCATCCTCGACGACGCCTTTTCCAGCCTGGATACGGAGACGGAAGCCATCATTCTGGATAACATGCCGTCTTACATAGAAGGCACCACCACATTGATGATCACGCACCGGCTATCGATGGTGCAAAAGGTGGACCAGATATTGGTGCTGGATGGAGGGCGCGTGGTTGAGAGGGGTACCCACGGGGAGTTGATGCGCCTGAAAGGGACCTACCAACAGCTATTCGTTAACCAGGCGCTGGCCCGTGAAATGGAGATCATGTTGCAATGACTGTTTTGCTGGGAGAAAATCTTGAGGAGCGTTATTACGATGCCACCTTGTTCAAGCGTATCCTCAGTTACCTCAAGCCGTATCGGACCTGGGTCGCGGGAGCTCTCCTCCTGCTGTTCTGCGTGTCGATTCTCAGTCTGGCCGGCCCCTACCTGACCAAAGTCGCCATCGACGACCATATCAAGGTGTCGAACTATGCAGGACTGGACACTCTCGCCTTGATCTATCTGGCGGTGTTGGCCGGAGGGTTCCTCTGCCAGCTCCTGCAGTACATCGCCATGCAATACATTGGTCAACGTGTGATGTACGATCTGCGCACCCAGGTCTTCACTCATTTGCATAAAATGTCGTTCCGGTTTTTTGATCAGAACCCGATTGGGAAAATGGTCACCCGCACGGTGAACGACGTGGAGGTTTTGAATGAGATGCTGACCTCGGGGCTGATTCTTGTGTTCAGCGATCTATTCACTTTGGTCGGAATTTTCATCATGCTGTCTTGGTTGGACTGGCGGCTGATGCTGGTGGTGTGCGCCGTATTTCCATTTTTGTACCTGGCGACGAATGCCTATCGGACCCGGGCACGCGATGCTTTGAGAAAAAACCGGGCTCATATTTCCACTCTCAATGCCGCGCTCGAAGAAAACCTCTCGGGTGTGAACACGGTGCAGGTGTTCAATCTGGAAGAGCATCAAAAGCAACGGTTTTACGAAATCAACAGCGCCAAACTGAAAGAGGATTTGCGCTCGCTCCATTACAACTCGCTTTACCTGCCCTCCATTGACCTGCTCAGTGCCGTGGGCATCGGATTCGTCATCTGGTACGGCGGCGGCCGGTTTGTGCAGGAGGAAATCCAGCTCGGCGTGCTGGTGGCTTTTCTGCAATATCTCCAGAAATTTTTCGAGCCGATTCGTGACCTAGCGGAAAAATTCAATATCATCCAAACCGCGCTGGCATCTTCCGAAAGAGTTTTTGAATTGCTGGACACGCCGGAGGAATTGCCCAATCCTGAATCCCCAAAAAAGATCCAGAAAATACAGGGTGCGATCGAATTTAAAAACGTGTGGTTTGCCTACAAAAACGAGGATTATGTTTTGGAGGACGTCTCCTTCGTGTTGGAACCGGGCGAGAGCCTCGCCATCGTTGGCGCCACCGGTTCCGGGAAATCAACCATCATCAACACGCTGTTCCGGTTTTACGATATTCAAAAGGGCAGTATTCTGGTGGATGGAGTTTCCCTGAAAGAGATCGACAAGTACGACTTGAGGCGGCAGATGGCTCTGGTTCAGCAGGACGTGTTTCTGTTTTCCAGAAAAATTATTGATAACATTCGTTTGGGCAACACGGACCTGGGTTTGGAAGAAGTCGAGTCCATCTCCCAAACGGTGCAATCCCATCATTTCATCAACAATCTGCCGTTCAAATACGAACAGGAAGTGCTGGAGCGCGGCAGTAGCCTGTCGTTGGGGCAAAAACAGTTGCTGTCCTTTGCGCGCGCGCTGGCCTCCAAGCCCGGCATTTTGATTTTGGATGAGGCCACCTCGAACGTGGATACCGAAACCGAGCGCCTGATTCAGGACAGCATACAAAAATTGGTGAAAGGGCGGACCACTATCATCATCGCCCATCGCCTGTCAACCTTGCGCACGGTCGATAAAGTTTTGGTGCTGAAGGCCGGCAAGGTGGTGGAGTTTGGCACCCGCCGGGAATTGATGGATAAGAAAGGGACCTATTACCAGTTGATCAAAATGCATTCGGAACTCTCCCCGGCAAACCCGCAACGCTCGTCGAAGCCAGACAAAACTTGATCTCTGTCCAATATTAAGTTATATTTTTCAATAGGTTATGGAATATATTTGGGCCCGCGTCGAGACGCGCGTGGCCTTTACATGGAGAAATTCGGTGCGAAAAATTTTGGCTCTCTGCCTGTTGAGTTTTACCCTGAGCGGTTGCGTCGTGGTCGATTTGGTCAAGGGAACCGTGGGCGGGATTTATGATTTGACCGCCGGCACGGTGACAGCGGTCTACCACATTGGAAAATTCACTTACACGGTGGTCAAAGCGCCGATAGAGTGGTCGCTGACCAATGACGACCTTGAAACCATCGACGGCCTGCCGGTCAAGGAAGCCATCCGGCTGGGCCGGGTGAAAAATTCGCCGTACACTGTGAAAGGCAAAAAATATTATCCCATGTCGGTGGCGGCCGCCCACAACTATAAAGCCATAGGAACCGCTTCCTGGTATGGCAACGAAACGTTGAATCAAAAAGACGGGCACATGACGGCCAACGGTGAGGCCTTCAATCCCAATGGCCTGTCGGCGGCGCACAAACATTTACCCCTGCCCACCAATGTGCGCGTCACCAACCTGGAAAACGGCCGCTCGGTGGTGGTGCGGGTCAACGACCGCGGACCTTTCCCCAGTGTCCATAACCCGGCCTCCGGCCGGCGTGTCATCGACCTCAGCTACGGCGCCGCCAAGAAACTCGGTTTCCATAAAAAAGGCACCGCCCGCGTCAAAATCGAAACCGTCCACGCCGGATAAAAGACTCTTTCCACCAGCCACAAAATTAAAATGGCCAATGCTTTGAATTTGGAATTTACTTTTTGTTGAATCGGATGAGGAGGCGTTCGACGATGCGGTTGTTTTCGATGTGTTCGGTGAGAATTTCTTCCATGTCTGCCTGGGTTTGCGGCGAATACCAGACGTCGTCCGGATAGATCACCAGGGTAGGCCCGTACTGGCAGGCGTCGAGGCACCCGGCCTTGTTGACCCGCACCTTGCCTTTCAAGCCGCTTTCATGCACCCGTTTTTTGAGATAGTCGAGCAGGGCCACCGATCCACGGGCACTGCAACAGCCGCGTGGATCCTCCGCCCGCCTTTGGTTGTTGCATACGAAAATGTGTTTTTTGAATCGGCTCATGGATTTCGCAAAGCGGTTGGGCCTCAGGAATCGGTTTTGGGAGGGAGGTGGTGCGTTTCTACGGATTCCTTGAACTTGCCGAAGTTGATGTAACAGGTGTCACAGCTGTCGGGAAACACGGTCACGATGACGCCCTTTTTGATTTGTTTGGCCAGCTCGAGAGCCGCCACCATGGCCGCCGCCGAAGAGTGACCGACCAGAATGCCTTCCTCCTTTTCCAGCGTTGCGACCATGTCATAACTTTTCTCGGTGGCCACGCTGATTTTTCCGTCCAGAGTCGACTCGTCATAAATTCCCGGCACAATGGAAGAACCCATGTGCTTGAGGCCTTCAATGCCGTGCAACTCTTCTGCCGGTTCGACGGCGTAACATTTGATTTTTGGATTCAGTTCCCGCAGGCGGCGGCTGTTGCCCATGATGGTGCCGCCGGTGCCGATCCCCGCGCAGAAATGGGTGACCCGGCCATCGGTCTGCTTCCAGATTTCGGGCGCGGTGTGCAGGTAATGCGCTTTCCAGTTGGAAGGATTGTTGTACTGGTCCGGCATGAAATAGATGTCGCGGTTATTTTCGTAAATCTCACGAGCCAGAATGATGGCGCCGTCAGAACCCTCGAACGGACTGGAGGTGACAATTTCAGCGCCGTAAAAATCGGCCATCTGGCCTTTGCGGTCCTTGACCGCGTTGGCCGGCATCACCAGTTTCACGCGGTAGCCCTTGATTTTTCCGATCAGCGCATAAGCTACACCAGTGTTACCGGAGGTGGAGTCGAGAATGATTTTATCGTGGGTGAGTTCGCCGGAGGCTTCGCCGTCTTCGATCATCTGCAACGCCGGCCGCGCTTTCACGGAACCGCCGGCATTGCGCCATTCCGCCTTGGCATAAATCTCAACGTCCGGGAACTCTTTCCCTAAACTGCGAATGGGAATGATCGGCGTGTTGCCGATTTTTCTCAATACCGAGGCGTTGACGATTACCGGGCAGGAGGGTGCCTGCACGGCTTCTGAAATTTTAATTTTGGTCATGGCTATAATTTTATATGAACTCTTGAAGAAAGGCTCCCCTTCCGGCAAAGTGGGCAACCGTTCTTTATTTTAACTCTCAGGAAATCCCACAAATTTCTTCATAATCAACCAACTCCGTGATGGTCGGGTGTTCACCGCATACAGCGCACTCGACATCCCGCTTTAATTTTAATTTTCTGAATTCGGTCTCCAGCGCGTCGTAGATCAGCAAACTGCCCGTCAGAGGTTTGCCGATTCCCAGAATCAGTTTTAAAGTTTCCACTGCCTGGATGTTGCCGATGATCCCCGCCAGCACGCCCAGCACGCCGCCTTCCTGGCAATTCGGTACCAGACCCGCCGGCGGCGGTTCGGGATACAAGCACCGGTAGCAGGGACCGGCCTTCGGTTGAAACACCGTGGCCTGGCCTTCGAACCGGAATATACTGCCGTGGATGTTGACCTTGTTCATGAAAACGCAGGCGTCGTTGATGAGGAAACGGGTCGGAAAATTATCGGAGCCGTCCACAATGTAATCGTAGTTTTCAAACAGGGCGCGGATGTTCTGCGAGGTGAGCCTTTCATTGAACGTCGTCACCTGTACATCCGG
>SMVS01000108.1 GCA_004357435.1 Nitrospina sp.
CGCGCTCGAGACGATGCCCCCCTTCGTCTCCCGTCGAAGCGATCGCGATTCCGTGCCGAATAGCCGCAACGACATCGGCCGACGTGCCGCTACGGCTGCCGTGGTGGGTTATCTTGAGGACGTCCGACTGGAAGACAGCCGGGCCGAATCTTGTTAGCAAGCTGTTTTCATATCGGCACTTCGAGTCGCCGGTGAACAGTAGGCGAGCACCGTGGAAGCGAAGCTGAAGAAACAGTGACTTGTAGACATTGGTGCCGGGAACGGCAAAGAAGAACGCTTCAATATTGTTAGCGATCTGCACGACACTAAGCCCCTGAGTCATTGGTTGGTCAAGCACATCGCCATCTTGACGAATGGCGTTCCAGAAATCGCGCTTCCACCCGCTGGTCGATTGCCAAGAGGTGCTCTGACACCGGTACAGCGGCAGAGGATTGGTGAAAAGGTAGCCGGGAGTCTGCAAGAGTAGTAGGACTGCCGCCGCGTGGTCTTTGTGCGCGTGGGACATCACGAGGGCGTCGAGCGTCAGCTGCTCCGCTTGGAGGTACTGGGACAACCCAGCGCCCAGAGCGTCGTTCGTCGTCCAGCTTCGGCCACCGCCACTCCCTGCGTCTACGAACCAAGCACGGTCATCGGGAAACCGTATGAGGATCGCTTCGCCGTGCCCGACATAGAACATGCGAACTTCCAGGTGCGAGTTCTGGAACGTCGCCTGTCATCCCGCGTCCGGCTGAACAACCCGTGCCGCATTCTCCGAAACACTCAAGTACATACCCAGATCCTTAGATAAGACCACCCGTTAAGCATACACCAGTCGTCCTTGGGTCGACTCCGGTCCACCGGGCGGCGGGTTATGGCGAAAATTATTTGCCCAGCCACAGGATGGCAACACCGATCAAAGTCAAACCGGCCAAGCCCAACCCGGTAAAGGCCAAGGCGCGCGTTTTAGCCAGACCGCGCTCGGTCTGCTCCGTCAAGGTTTTCAGAGAGGTCGCAATTTGTTCGGCAACTTCCTCTTTGACCCGCGACTTTAAATCCGCCAGGGCTTTGGAAGTTTTTTCCTGAATGCGCGATTCCAGTGCGTCCAGCAGTTTTTGGTTCAAGGCATCGGATTTTTTATCGATGGTCTCCTCGACTATCTGGCGTGCCTCGAACTTCCATTCATCCATCTGATGGCGGATCACATCCAGCCGTTCCTCAACGATCTTCTGGATTTTTGGCTCCAAGTTCTCCTGGACGCGTTCCAGGCTGTCGCGGGCATTATGGATCGCTTCGTGGAGGCTCTCTTCGATTTCCTCCTCCAGCGCCGCTTTGCGGTTTTCCACATGCTCCGACAAAATTTCGGTTTTCTTTTTTAAATCCGCGAGCACCTTTAAATTTTCCAGCGCCTTTTTTTCCTCTTCCGGACTGAGTGCCGTCATGCCGTCCCCTGTAATTCAATAAAGATAATGGTATTGAGATGATCGAATCCAAATTCGATTTCAAGAATCTCGATTTTCCGCTCTATCATACCTTTTTTCCCAGTGACGCTCCATACGTAACCCGGCCACTCGCCGTGGAGGCACCCTCTAGCGAGGGAGGCATAAGCCTGAAGCTTTGCATAACGCAGATAATAAAATATTCCTCCCCTTACTGAGGGGAGGATACAGGTGGGGTGGGGTTTTGCGAAAGGTTGGACCCCTCTAAAATCAAGGAAAGGGACACCATAACCTCCCCTGTATCCCCTCCTTGGTAAGGAGGGGGAAAATTGCATTGTCATTCCAAGTCCTTCGGCTGGCACAGGATAAACTCCGGAAAGAATCTAAGTTTTATGTCGCCCCATAAATGGGGCGACGAGACTAAGGAATAAGCCCCCCAGCCCCCTTCGGAGAAGGGGGAGCCAGCCTGCGGCTGGAGGCAACTGGCCAACCTCCAGTCTCATGCCCAGCCGCTATTGAAAGCGGCGGAATGTGGCCCATCTGCCTCCCCTGCCAAGGGGGCCTTGACTTGTGAAATGCCGCACGGTACATTGGATAGCATTGATTTTAAAGGGGAAATGAGTGGAATCGCATATCGAAAATTTCAAAACCTACCTGGTCGCCGAAAAAAACGCATCGCCGCATACGGTGACCAGTTACATGAGCGATTTGCATCAGTTCGCCGGTTTTTTAAAACAAACCCGGCACGCGTGCGATGACAACGGTGGCATCGATTTAACGCGCATCGACCGGGTGGCGGCACGCGCCTTCATGGCCTGGCTTTACCAAAATTCCTGCAACGGCGCCACCATGGGACGCAAACGCTCCGCCTTGAGTTCCTTTTTCAAATTTCTGTGCCGCGAAGGACACCTCAAAGTCAACGTCATGCAATCCATTCCCACTCCGAAAAGAGAATCCAGATTGCCCACTTACCTTTCGGTGGACGACATGTTCCGGCTCTTGGAGTTGCCCCAGCCAGGCACGTTCATCGGAAGCCGGGACCGGGCTATGCTGGAACTGTTTTACAGCACCGGCATGCGGATCAGCGAAATGGCCACCTTGACCCTCGATGCAATGCGGTGGGACCCGGCAATCGTCAAGGTGCTGGGCAAAGGCAAAAAGGAACGCCTGCTTCCGCTGGGGCAAAAGGCTGTCCTGGCGGTCCAGCAATATCTATCTTTTCGGGAGAGATTGATCCAAAAGAAAAAACCGCCCGTTCCGCCGCGGGGGCTCATTTTGAACGCTCAAGGAAACGCGATCAGTGTGCGCGGCATCCGCAAAATTGTGGACAAATACCTCGGCCCTTATTTCCCCGGAAAGTTGTCGCCGCATTCGCTCCGGCACTCCTTCGCGACGCATCTGCTCGAGGGCGGCGCCGATCTGCGGGCCATTCAGGAAATGCTGGGGCATGCCAGTTTGTCGACCACCCAGAAATATACCCATTTGACGGTGGACCGGCTGATGGAAACCTACGACAAGGCTCACCCCCGAGCCCAACGTTCCAGTGCAAATCGTGCCAAACCATGGTAAAAAGACGGGAGACTTTTCCTCCCCGAATGGTTTAAACTCTAGGAAAACTTAAAATCAATCCAAGGATAGAACATGTCGGAACAATTCAACATGCATGGCACCACCATTCTTTCCGTTCGGCAGAACGGTAAAGTGGCGGTCGGCGGTGACGGCCAGGTCACTCTCGGCAATACGATCATGAAACATTCCGCTAACAAAGTACGGCGCATGTACAACGATAAAATTATCGGCGGCTTTGCCGGCGGCACCGCCGACGCGTTCGCCCTGTTTTCCCGTTTCGAGGAAAAGCTGGAGAAATACAACGGCAATCTGGCGCGGTCGGCGGTCGAGTTGGCCAAAGACTGGCGGACCGACAAACTTCTGCGGCGGCTGGAGGCGGTGTTGCTGGTGGTGGACAAAGATCAATCTTTTCTGGTCTCCGGCACCGGCGACGTGGTCGAGCCGGATGAGGGTGTCATGGGTATCGGTTCCGGAGGCATGTTTGCCCAATCGGCGGCCCTCGCCCTGGCCCGGCATTCCAACCTCGAAGCGCGGCAAATCGTCGAGGAAGCCATGAAGATCGCCCAGCAAGTCTGCATCTACACCAATTCAAACGTCACTATTGAGGAATTATAATTCATGGAACAGGCACTTCGGGAAGCCCCCAAGACCCGCCAACAGCGCGAGGATTTTATGGCTGCCCTAACCCCAAAATCAATCGTCAAGGAGCTGGACAACTACATCATCGGTCAGGACAAAGCCAAGCGGGCCGTCGCCATCGCCCTGCGCAACCGGTGGCGGCGTCAACAACTGCCCGCCGATATGCGCGACGAAGTGGCGCCGAAAAATATTCTTATGATCGGACCGACCGGCGTGGGTAAAACGGAAATCGCCCGGCGGCTGGCCAAATTATCCCAATCGCCCTTCATTAAGGTGGAAGCGTCCAAGTACACCGAAGTGGGTTATGTGGGACGCGATGTGGAATCCATGATCCGCGATCTCATCGAACTCAGCAAGAGCATGGTCAAGGAGGAAATGGAACAGGAAGTGGAAGAAAAGGCCCGGCGCTATGCGGAAGAAAAACTGCTCGACCTGCTGGTGCCGCCGGCTCCCGGTCAGCGGCCTGCCGGGTTTGAGGCATCAGACAGCAATGCATCTGAAACGCCTGCGCCCGACCAGACCCGGGAAAAGTTTAAGCAATATCTGAAGGAGGGAAAACTCGATGACCGGGTGGTGGAACTGGAAGTTCAGGAAAGATCCGGCCCCATGATGGAGGTCATTTCCCAGCCGGGCATGGAGGAAATGGAAAATAATCTGAAAGACATGCTCAGCAATTTCATGCCCAAGCGCAAGAAAAAAAAGAAACTGAAAGTCCCCGACGCTCTCAAAGCCCTGGTCCAGGAGGAAGCGGAAAAGTTGATCGATCAGGACAAAGTGATTCAGGAAGCGATCGACCGCGCCCAGCAGAACGGCATCATCTTCATCGACGAAATCGACAAGATCACCGGCCGCCAGGGCATGCAGGGACCGGACGTCTCACGCGAAGGGGTGCAACGCGATCTGTTGCCTATCGTGGAAGGCTCCGCCATAAACACAAAATACGGTATTGTTAAAACCGATCACATTCTGTTCATTTGCGCTGGCGCATTTCATTCCTCAAAACCATCGGATTTGATTCCGGAGTTTCAAGGCCGGTTTCCGATTCGTGTTGAATTGGATTCTCTGACGGAAGACGATTTTTATCTCATTTTAAAAGAACCCGACAATGCCCTGCTCAAACAATACTCGGCCCTGCTTCTGACTGAGGAATTGACCCTGACGTTCGAGGAAGACGCCATTCGCGAGATTGCGGCCATGTCGGCCAAGGTGAACGACCGCACCGAAAATATCGGGGCGCGCCGACTGCATACGGTACTGGAAAAGTTATTGGAAGACATCTCGTTCGATGCGCCCGACAGAAGGAACACCAAAATAGTGATCGACGGCGATCACGTGCGGGACAAATTGAAAGACATTATTGAAGACGAGGACCTGAGCCGTTATATTTTATAATCATGCCTATCAAAAAGTTAATTCATAAAGCTGAAACCCTGATTGAGGCCCTGCCGTTCATCAAGAATTTTTACGGCAAGACCATCGTCATCAAATACGGCGGCAACGCCATGGTGTCGGAGGACCTGAAAAAGACTTTCGCCCTCGACGTCATCATGATGAAGTACATCGGCATCAACCCCATTATCGTGCATGGCGGTGGGCCGCAAATCGGCAAGACCCTGGAGATGTTCGGCATCCAATCCAAATTCGTCGATGGCCAGCGGGTCACCAGTAAAGAAATGATTGGCGTCGTGGAAATGGTGCTGGGCGGAAAAATCAATCAGGAAATTGTTTCCCAGATCAACCAGCAGGGTGGTAGCGCGGTCGGCATCACGGGCAAGGATGGCGATTTGATTCAGGCCAAACGGTTCCGCAAGGTGAAAATTTGTCCGGAGACCAATCGGCCGGAAATCATCGACCTGGGATTGGTGGGGGATATTAAAAAAATAAACCCTGGTATTCTGGAAACCCTCGATCGGGATAAGTACATCCCGGTGATCGCTCCCATCGGCCGGGGCGAAGAAGGGGAAACCCTGAACATCAATGCGGATTTCGTCGCCTCAAAAATCGCGTCAGCCTTGAAAGCGGAAAAACTGCTGTTGATGACCGACATTGAGGGAGTCAAAGATAAAAAACACAAGTTGATATCGGAGCTCAACCGCAAAGAGGCGGAAAAACTGGTGCGCACGAAAGTCATCAAGGACGGCATGATCCCCAAGGTCCAATGCTGTCTCGACGCCCTCAAAGCCGGGGTGAGTAAAGCCCATATCATTGACGGTCGAATCAAACACTCCCTCTTGCTGGAAATATTCACGGAGGAAGGGATCGGAACACAAATCGTGGAAAAATAAACTCCGGGAGGGACCGGCCGGATCGTCCGGGTCAATCCAGAATTACGAAGCCAAGTTGACTTTCAATTCCGGCATTGGTAGGTTAGCTGAAAGAAACTCGAACCCTTTATTTGCAATCAAACCATTGCCATGTCATCCGTAGAGTTGGAAGAAAGAGCGCACACAATTTTGTTGGAAACGGTCACCGATTACATCACGGGCGCCGAGCCGGTGGGATCGCGCACCCTTTCCAAAAAATTGTCCGAGCGCCTGAGTCCCGCCACCATCCGCAACGTTATGGCGGACCTCGAGGACATGGGTTATCTGTATCAACCCCACACTTCCGCGGGGCGCATTCCCACCGACCAGGGGTACCGCTACTTTGTGAACGAACTGTTGGCACTGCCGGAGCAGTACGCTCCGCCATTGACCTCCATCCCCAATCACTTTGGCGATTCAAAAAGAGAAAACCTGAACGATCTTTTGGAGTCCGCGTGCAGTTTGCTTTCAGAAAATTCCCAACAAACCGGGCTGGTCATGGCGCCCAGCGTCACCAATCTGATTCTCAAGCACATTCAGTTTGCGAAAATCAATTCGACGCAGGTGCTGGCGGTTTTCATTTCCGAAATGGGGATTCTGCAAAATAAAATTATGCCCGTCGAAAGTTCCATGACCCAGGAAAAACTGACCTCCATTGCCAACTACTTGAATGCCGAATTCAGCGGCCAGTCTCTGAAATCCATTCGCAAAGAAATTCAGAGACGCATGAAACACGAAAAGGAACATTACAACCAGTTGATGAAAAGGGCGTGCGAGCTGTGGACCACCCTGTTCAGCGAAGAGCAGAAAAGCACAGAAATTCTGATCGAAGGAGTGAATCACCTGCTGGACCATCCCGAGTTCTCAGCCGATCTAAAAAAAATGAAGAGCCTCATGAAAACCGTGGAAGAAAGGGATAAACTGATCAAACTCCTCGACCTCTGCATGCAACGGGATGGCCTGACCATCATCATCGGCGAGGAAAACCAGGATGAAGAAATGAAAAGCTGTAGCCTGGTCGCCCAGAATTATCAAATGGAAGATGAAAAAATTGGAGTGGTCGCCATATTCGGGCCGAAGCGGATGGACTATTTAAAGATGATTGGAATTGTCAACTCCACCGCCAACAATGTTTCGGAAATATTGTCGAAAAGAAATCAATAGGGGATTAAAATAATAAATGAGCAAGAAAAAGAAAGCTGAAAAAAAATTAAAAGAAGAACCCAAAGCCGACGACGAAGAAACGCTGACCCCGGAAGAAACGGCGGAAGCTGAAATTCCAAAAGAGCCCTCTCCGGAGGAAACGGCAGAAGCTGAAATTCCAAAAGAGCCCTCTCCGGAAGAGCGCCTGGAGGAGAAAGAGCTGGAAATCGCCGAGCTTAAAAATGAGATGTTGCGTTTGCGCGCCGACACCGAAAACATTCGGCGCCGCCTGAATAAAGAGAAGCTGGATTCCATCCAGTATTCCAATGAGAAGCTGATCAAGGAAGTGATTCCCATTTTCGACAATCTGGAACGCGCTCTGGCCGCCGCCGATGCCAACCCCGACAGCCTCAAGCAAGGCGTGGAGATGATTTCCAAACAGTTTCTGGCTCTGCTCCAAAAAGAAAAAGTCAAACCGATCCCGGCACTGGGTGAGAAATTCGATCCCAACATCCACGAAGTACTGAGCCAGATCGAATCCGATGAGCACGAAGAAAACACCGTGATCGAGGAATATTCACGCGGCTACTTTTTAAACGACCGGGTTCTCATTCCTGCCCGGGTGGTCACCAGCAAAAAACCGGCCCCTCACCCGGATGACGAGCCCAAGGAAGAAGCCGAGGCCACCGCCTGATTGGGGCGGCCCCTCATGCCCGAACTTCCAGAAGTTGAAACGCTCAGACAGGCACTGCTACCATTGGTCCTGAACAAAACCCTCATCGATTTAAAATTCCTGCGGCCAGACCTGCGGTTTCCGATCCCGACAAAAACTTTGCGGCGGGAGATGATGGGTGAGGCGATACAGAGCGTCACCCGCCTCGGCAAATACCTGCTCCTGCACAACTCCAACGGCGCCATGCTGTGGCACCTGGGAATGAGCGGCCGCGTGGTGCAACGCCCCACCCTGCAACCGGTGGAAAAACACACGCACGCGGTGTTCCAGTTCCAGCCTGATACCTGCCTGCACTTCATCGACCCGCGCCGGTTCGGAAGCATCCTGTGGGTGCCAAAAGACGAAGGCCATCCCCTGCTGGACCACCTCGGACCCGACCCGTTTTCGGAAGAAGCGACACCTGAATTATTCAAAGAGAGAGCGCGCACCTGCAAGGGCCCCATCAAAGGATTTCTGATGAACGCCAACCGCATCGCGGGGATCGGCAACATCTACGCCTGCGAAGCGCTGTTCGAAGCGCGGATTCATCCCAAAAAACCCGCGAACAAACTCAGCCGTCCGCAATGGCACAAACTATTAACCGAGGTGAGGCAAGTCTTGCGCAAAAGTATCTCAGCGGGCGGCACCACGTTACGCGATTTTTTCACGACCGACGGCACCCCCGGTTATTTCGCGCTCGAATTATCCGTCTACGGCAAAGAAGGCCAGCCCTGCCCTGGCTGTGGAAACCCGATCAGCCGCGCCGTCCACACCGCCCGCTCAACCTTCTTCTGCAAAAAATGCCAGAAACGTTAGCTTGCTATTTGAGATGAATGATATTTAAATAGCTCCATGACAACCTCCATAGGAATCATAACTCTGAATGCCCGGTTCATTCATTCGTCGTTGAGCCTGCGTTATTTGCGCAACGCGGCCCGCCGCGCGGGGTATGAGAATGTCTGGATCCAGGAATTCACCATCAACCAACCGCTGTGGAAAATCGCCGCCGAAATCCAGCAACAAAAACCGCAAATTCTGGGCGTCAGCATTTACATCTGGAACCGTACGCAAAGCTTTGAATTGATCGAACTGCTGAAAAAACAAAATCCGAACCTGGCCATCGTGATCGGCGGACCGGAAGTGTCCTTTGAAAAAGAAATCTCAGCGGCCACCACCACCATCGCCGGCGAAGGCGAAACCAAATGGGTGGAATGCCTGGAGTCCCTCTCCAAGGGAGAAACTCCATCGGAGGAAACCCTCCAGCGCTGGCGCACCTCCGGCAACGATCTCCCAGAACTGCATCCGCCCTACATCGAGGAAGATTACCCCGACCTGAAAAACCGCTACGCTTACCTGGAGACTTCCAGAGGCTGTCCCTACCTGTGCTCGTTCTGTCTATCCGCTCTGGACAAAAAGGTCCGTTACTTTGAGGAAGACAGCCTGCGCCGCCAGATCAAAAAGTTGATCCGGTCCGGCGTTCAAAAAATAAAATTCGTCGACCGGACTTTCAATCTGCAACCCAAACGGATGCGATCTCTCATGGAGTGGTTGACCCAGTTCAGTGAAACCGAGTTTCATTTCGAAGTGGTCGGCGACCTAATCGGCGACGACATGCTGGCCTTTTTGGAAACGGTTCCGCAGGGCATGTTTCAATTCGAGATCGGCGTGCAAACCACTACGGAAAAAGTGCAGGACGCCATCCAGCGCAAGCAGAACAACCAAAAACTGTTCGCCATCATTGCCAATCTGGTGCGGCAGGACCGAATACATCTGCATTGCGATTTAATCTTCGGCCTGCCCGGAGAAACTCTGGAGCAAATACTGGAATCGTTCACGGAGGTGTTCTTGTTGCGACCGCACGAATTGCAATTGGGATTTTTAAAATTTCTGCCTGGCGCACCGATCAACGATCTCATTGAGCAACATGAATACCAATACCTTTCATCCCCGCCTTACGAAGTGATCTCGCACAAGAATCTTAGCGCCGGCAAAATAACTTGGCTGAAACGTTTTGAAGAAGTGTTCGATATGTATTACAACTCGAAACGGTTTAAATTTTCCATCGAGCGTCTGCTCGACCACAAGACGCCCGTGCAGATTTTCCAGGAACTGATGGATTATTTGGACGCGCGCTTCGCGTCCCGGGATGGTCTCTCGCTGGACACCCAGTACCGGGTCTTTTTGCAGACTTTTGAGATCGCCTCCGACCCGATGGCGCTCGACCTTCTGAAGCTGGATTATCTTTATCATCAA
>SMVS01000109.1 GCA_004357435.1 Nitrospina sp.
CTAGGCGCTGGATAAAGTTGCGGAAAAGAAGAAGACGGAAGGAATCGTTCAATTATTATTAGGAAGGCATGCAGGTGGTATGTGTCCTATTTGTTTTCAAAAAAAATGAAGAATGGAGATTAATATGGAACAGTTGAAAAAAGATGTACTCAAGTTAAAAGATGCTGTGGAAACGCAACGTGGTGCGAACACAAGTAAACTATATTCACTTGGTCAGAATGACTCTTTAGATAAAGTGTTAAACCTGATTGATGTGGTTATAAAGAAACAGGAAGGTTGACAGAATGGTAAGTTGAATGGGGGTGTAGTTAGTTAGACCAAAAGTTAGACCTAAGTCTTAGGCACGCCCGGATTATTTTTGCCAAGGGTGGAGAGGGTGTGCTATTTTATCCTCCCGCAATGAAAAAATGAAAAATGCCGAAGTGGTGAAATTGGTAGACACGCATGGTTCAGGACCATGTAGGGGCAACCCTGTGGAGGTTCGAGTCCTCTCTTCGGCACCACTCCTACGCGGAGGGCGGGTTTCCGCGCGCCGTGCGATGATGCTTTCTGGTGTGGGTTCGGACTTTTCCATTTGCCACATCCCTCTATAGCAAATCAAAAACAAATGCTGGTTTGCCGTAAGGTTTGCACTTCGAGCTGGACACCTTCTTTTTTCTGCAGGGTATGGAGGATGTCGAACAGGTTTTTGGCGGTGGGGTTGCCGCTGGGACTGAACATGCGCATCAGGCTTTTGGGGGATTTGTGGGTCACCGCACCCAGCTTCTTAAAACCAATGGTGGCGTTGGTGTAGTCACGCAATATCATTTTCCCGGTCTCGGTATCCCCGGCCAGCATGCTTTCAATGCTTTCTTTGAGCAAACCCACACGAAACTCCGGGTCACGCAAGGCCCGCGCTTGGATGGTTTCTTTAAATTGACGTGTGATCGCCATGGCTATCTTCCCTTTTAGAAGAGACTTTTGCGTAAGTGCAATTTTTAATGTTACCTCATAAATGAAGCAATGACATTAAGGAACAAGCCCCCTAGCCCCCTTCGGAGAAGGGGGGACCGGCGAAGCGCCGGAGCTAACGAGGCCCAACTTGGTATTGCGCTCAACGGTTTTTGGGTTATGCAACGCTCTCTTTCTAAAACTGTTGGAGGAAGCGCAGGTCGTTTTCGAAGAACAGGCGGATGTCGTGGATGCCGTACTTGAGCATGGCGATGCGTTCGATGCCCATGCCAAACGCGAAGCCGGTCCATTTTTCCGGATCGTAGTTAACGCCCGCGAACACCGCCGGGTCGACCATGCCCGCTCCCAGAATTTCCAGCCAGCCGGTTTGCGAACACACCCGGCATCCTTTGCCGGTACACATGACGCATTGAATGTCCACTTCCGCGCTCGGGCAGGTGAACGGAAAAAAACTGGGGCGGAACCGCACGGGCGTGTTTTCCCCAAAAACCTGTTGCACGAAAATGTTCATGACGCCTTTGAGGTCGCTGAAGGAAATGTGCCGGTCGATCATGAGGCCTTCGATCTGGTGAAACATCGGCGTGTGGGTGATGTCGGAGTCGCACCGGTACACTTTGCCGGGGGCGATGATGCGTAACGGCGGTTGGCGTTTTTCCATGACGTGAATCTGCACCGGTGAAGTGTGGGTGCGCAGTACAGTTTCGCCTTCGATGTAAAACGTGTCCTGCATGTCGCGCGCCGGGTGATCCTTGGGCATGTTGAGCGCTTCAAAATTGTAATAGTCGGATTCGATTTCCGGTCCCTCGGCGACCTCGAATCCCAGGCTGGAAAAAACCGCGATGATTTCGTCCATGACCTGGGTGATGGGGTGCAGGGTTCCGGGCGGGCCCTGCCGGCCGGGCAGAGTGGCGTCGAAGGCGCCCGCGCCCTGGCCCTGGGATTGGCCTGCCAACTCGGCGGTTTTTTCCTTGATGCGGCTTTCGACGTGGGCCTTGAGTTGGTTGACGTGCTTGCCAACCGCGCGTTTTTCCTCCGGCGGCAGACCGCGCATGGCTTTCAGGGTTTCAGTGACACAACCCTTCTTGCCGAGAAAGTCAGTACGCAATTGCTTGAGATGTTCGGGGGTGGAAACTTGACCGATGCGTGACTCGAAATCCTGCTTGTGCTGTTGGATTTGATCGATCATAGAAATAAGGAGTAAGCCCCCTAGCCCCCTTCGGAGAAGGGGGGACTTATCGATTCCGCATTGGAACGTGTGGGTCGATTCAAAGTTTCTGGGTTACGCCCTCTAAATAGGAGAGGGAAATAGCTGTCCGTTGAGAATTGTGGTCCGCAACTGTCGAATACAAGCAGAGTTTGACCTATTGCTTCCAGGTGCAACCTGGGCCGGTCAGCTTACTTGGGCGCGGGCGGTTTCCAACAGGACTTTGAAGGACTTCTCATTGCGGATAGCCATGTCGGACAGGACTTTGCGGTCGAGTTCGATGTCGGCTTTTTTCAGGCCGTACATGAACTTGCTGTAGGTCAAGCCTTCCGCGCGCACCGCGGCGTTGATGCGGGCAATCCACAGGCGGCGGAAGTCACGTTTACGAACCTTGCGGTCGCGGTACGCATAAGACAGGGCCTTCTCCACCGCTTCCCGGGCCTTGCGGAAAACTTTGCTCCGCACACTGCGGAAGCCTTTGGCCATACGCAGGACTTTTTTTCTTCGTTTTCTGGAAACCGTTCCACTGACTGCACGAGGCATACTTCTAATCTCCTAAAGTTTTACTATTATCAATTCGGCAACAAGACATGGATGCGTTTGGCATCGCCTGACTCAAGAATCGCGCCACGCCGGTAATTTCTTTTGGTCTTGGTGGTTTTGCTGGTCAGGATATGGCTGGTGAACGCGAAGCTGCGTTTGATCTTGCCAGTCCCGGTTTTTCGGAACCGCTTCGCCGCTCCTCTATGGGTTTTCATTTTGGGCATTCAAATTTCTCCCGATTGCTGGTCCCCTGCACGGGGCGTTAAAAAAATTATTATTGCTCCCGACGATGTTACGGGGCGTTATTTCTTAACCATGTTTTTGGGTGCAAAAATCATGGTCATGGTCCGGCCTTCATGCTTGGTAGCCTGCTCGACGGCGGCGAATTCCTCAACCGCCGCAGTGATCCGCTCCAGGAGCCGGGTGCCGTTTTCCTTGTGGACAATTTCGCGGCCCTTGAAAAAAATAATGACCTTGGCCTTGTCCCCGGCTTCCAAAAATCTCAGGACATGCTTGACCTTGAAATCAAAATCATGCCGGTCGGTGTTGGGCCGGAACTTGACTTCTTTGAGATGTATGATTTTCTGATTTTTCTTGGCCTCGTGCGCCCGCTTGCTTTGTTTGTACAAGTGCTTGCCGTAATCCATGATGCGGCACACGGGCGGTTTGGCATGCGGTGAAACTTCCACCAGATCCAAATCCTTGTCTCTCGCCATGGAGATCGCTTCCTGTGTCGGGAGGGTGCCCAACTGTTCTCCATCTGTATCGATAACCGCTACTTCGCTGACACGAATCATGCTGTTGACACGCTGTTTCTTATTAATGCGATACTCCTCTGTAAAAATTCTTAATTCGCATCGACTGTTTTGGCCTCGATTTCCTGTTTCAGTTCCTGAAGAAACGCATCCACTGACATGGTGCGCGTCTCCTGCGATTTGCGCCTTCTCACCGCAATCTGGTTGGATTGGACTTCCTGGTCACCCAAAACAATCATGTAGGGGATTTTGGCTAGTTGGGCCTCACGTATTTTGTACCCAATCTTCTCATTTCGCAAGTCTTTTTCGACGCGGATGCCCTCTTCAGTCAGTCTTTTAGCGATTTCTGCGACATAAGCGTGGTGATTGTCGGTGATCGGAAGCAAAATGACCTGTACCGGGGCCAACCAGGCTGGAAACGCGCCGGCGTAATGCTCAATCAGGCACCCAAAAAACCGCTCCAGCGAGCCCATCAGCGCCCGGTGGATCATGATCGGCTGATGCGGCTGGCCGTCGTCGCCGATGTACGTCATCTTGAACCGCTGCGGCAGGTTGAAATCAACCTGGATGGTGGACACCTGCCAGTACCGGTGGAGGCTGTCCTTGATCTTGATATCGATTTTGGGTCCGTAGAACACACCCTCACCGGGATCGACCGCAAATTCCAGCCCGGATTTTTCCAGCGCCTTTTGCAAGGCCTGGGTCGCGGTATCCCAATCGTCATCCGAGCCGACCGATTTATCCGGGCGCGTGCTCAAGAACACTTTGTATTGATCGAATCCGAACGCGCGCAGGATGTAGAGTACGAATTCCAACACCGTCGAAATTTCATCCTCAATTTGATCGGGGCGGCAGAACAAATGGGCGTCGTCCTGAGTGAAACCGCGCACCCGCAATAAACCGTGCATGACACCGGAGCGCTCGTAGCGGTAGACCGTGCCCAACTCCGCCCAGCGCAAGGGCAGGTCGCGGTAACTGCGCAGGCGGGTTTTATAAATTTGAATGTGGAACGGGCAGTTCATCGGTTTCATGATGTACTTCTTGCCCTCGATGTCCATCGGCGAGAAAATATTATCCTTGTAGAAATCCATGTGCCCGCTGATTTCCCACAAATCCACCTTGGCGACGTGCGGCGTGTAGACCAGTTCGTACCCGTTTTTGTAATGTTCCTGTTTCCAGAACTCCTCTATCAGGTAACGGATGCGCCCGCCTTTGGGATGCCACAGGATGAGGCCGGGACCGACGACGTCGGAAATCGTATACAGATCGAGCTCCTTGCCCAACTTGCGGTGATCGCGCTTCTTGGCTTCCTCCAGACGATCGAGGTGGGCCTTCAACTCCTCCTTGGTGTTCCAGGCGGTACCGTAGATGCGTTGCAGGACCGGGTTGCGCTCGTCGCCGCGCCAGTAGGCGGAAGACGTGTGCAACAGCTTGAAGGCCCGCAGACGTTTGGTGGTGTCGACATGAGGCCCGCGGCACAAGTCAGTGAAGTCGCCCTGCGTGTAGGTGGAGATGGCGTCCGTGCCGTCGATGCCTTCGATGATTTCGATCTTGAACGGCTCGCCCATTTTGCGGAACATTTCGATCGCCTCGTCGCGCGGCAATTCCTGGCGAGTGATCTCCAATCCCTTCTTGGCGATTTCCTTCATGCGCTTTTCAATTTTTTTCAGGTCTTCTGGCACGAACGGTTCTGCGCGGAAGAAGTCATAGTAAAACCCATCCTCGATGACCGGACCAATGGTGACTTGCGTTTCCGGGTACAACTGCTTCACCGCCTGCGCCAGCAAGTGGGCGCAACTGTGGCGCAGTGTGTCGAGATCGTATTGTTGCTGATCTGCCATAGATGAATGTTAAACCGCGGAGTGACCATTGTTAGAAAAGGCATCATGCGGTCTCCATGATGCCTGCTTTCAAACCGATAGGGAATGTGCAAAGCCGCTAACCGTAACCAAATCATAGGCGCGGGCGGTTTTGAACCGCCGACCCCTTGCATGTCAAGCAAGTACTCTACCCCTGAGCTACGCGCCTGAAA
>SMVS01000110.1 GCA_004357435.1 Nitrospina sp.
CCGAAGCGTGGAGTAAAAACTGGGCCGGGAGCATCAAACCTTTGTCTTTCCACCAGTTTTCTGAGGCGTTGACAATATTGTTATTTTGCAGTCGATTGACGACGAACTCTGTATATATCAAGCGGTCCGATTCCAAAACAGCATGGATGTAATCGGCAACCTTTTTCGCGGGAACCAAATTTTTCTGTGCCAGAGGAATGGTGATGCTTATTCCACCCATCACGTCACCCAATTTGAAATCTTTTTTCGGACTTTTGGGGTGGCCATTGTGGCAGGTCACGCAGGATTGGGTTACCGCCATGTCAGGATAAACGGCTTTGAACATCAGTTTTCCCTTTGAGGTGAAAGTGGTGGTAAAGGGTTTATTCGGGTTTTTTCTTACGGCTTCCAACCCTTTTTTTTCAAAACCGTCATTGGGGCGGTTTTGGGGGTTAATGGGCCATAAACTCATCAGCCGGTAAGTCATTCCCAACTTCTGGGAAGTGACGTTTTGCGAGGCCAGTAAAAGGAACTGGGCGGGAAGTGGCAGGGTATTTTCTTCCAGGTAGTTTTCCGTGGCCTTTAAGGAAATGACCTTTCCCAGGCGCTCCACGATCATTTTTGAGTAAATGGTTCGATCCGCTTCGATCACCGAATGAATATAATCGGTTGCGATTATCGGGGACACTCCCAAGGGGATGAATTTGGTTTTACTCCAACTTTGGTTGTAAAACAGAAAAACTGAGAAGACCAAAATTACGGATGACAATAATATTTTATACATGATTCCCTCGAAAAATGACCGTGTCGCCACTTTTCAAAAAATAGCTGGTGTGGAAAGCAGGGCCATCGAAATGGAGGGGAATCTCGGGAAAGAGAACTGGAGGATGGCCCGAGCCACAGGTCGATTTATATTTTGAAAATCCTTAATTAATTAATCGAAGAACAATACATTACAGATTAAATTTATGCCCACCCACCCTATCTGTCAATCCCTTCCGCAAGGTCTCCAGAAAAATTGGGGAAGATAGTTGCCCTATATATGGGCACTAGCCGTAAAACCTAAATAAACCAACCGGATTTTCTATTTTCAAACAACCTGAATTGGTATTTAGCGTTTTAAAATTCGCAGTGAAAAGTATTTGGGAGGGATTTTAAGGTCAAATTTAATCTCATCGAAAAAGTAGGTGGTTTGGGTATTGTCCTTGAGCATGTCGCGGAAAATCATGCGGCGCGGAAAAAGCCGGTCCCCGGTGGCGAAGTAATCTTTGAAATCAATGCGCTTCAATAATTTCCCGCTCTTGGCGAACCGCTGTTCCCGCAGAACAATTTTTCTTTTCGGATCGGCCCAAATTTTTCGCGTCTGGTAGGTCTTGGTTTTATCCCTGGCGGTGAGGACCAACACCAGAGTTTTAATTCCTGCCAGAAGTTCAGTTTTTTCGAGCTTGGCGGTGTAAGCCTGGCTCAACTTCTCATCTTCCAGCATGTCCTCATAGGAAAGGTCACTGCCCATCATGGATTGTCGGAGGAGATGCCCGGCGATCAAAATTTTGCGATCGGTTTGCGGCGTGTACAACCACAACTTGTTTTCCAGTTTTAACATTTTGGTGCCCCGCTCACGGGCCGGGGATTTGTAATGGCTGAAAGATTTAGTCACGCCCTGCATCCAGGTCTCCACACCCAGAGTCCGGACGCGCCGCCCATTGTCGATGACCAGCCGGCCGATGACGAACTTGGTGTCCGACCACATATTGTTGTCGATCTCCACCAGCAGTCGGTCGGGATCAATTTCCTGAGCACCGACTGGAGCCGTGAGACACCCCCAAACCGCAGCCACCAGAATCAATCCATAAAACTTTAGATGAAAAAAATTTCTCATCCCTACCCCGTTTCCAGTTCACGAAACAGATTGGCTTCCGAACGTTGAAAAATAGCCAGACTGGCGATCAGACTTCCCGCCACGCTGGCGGTCATGCCGGGCACAATGCCGCGAATAAAACCTTCCACACTCAAGCGGCCGCGAACAACATCGTTGACCATGAGACCCGATTGGGCCATGGCGTCACCCATGTCCACCCCCACCTCCTGGAGAAAGTACACCACCGTGCCACCGACCAGACACCCCGCCATGGCGCCCGCCAAACCGACGGCAAACGCTTCCAACGCCAGCGACGCCATCAAAGCTTTATGCGTCTCCCCCATAGCCAAGCGCAGACCCATCTCCCCGTAACGGTGTATGCCGTTGATGAGCCCCGCGTTCCACAAAACCAGGACCATCAGAAATGAAAAAATCATTACAATGATCCCCCGGATCAACTCAAATTTTTTGATGATTTCACCCAAATTTCGCTGGTCCAGAATAGACAGGACAATGGGTTCGTCGTCGCTGGCCCAGTCCTCAGGCGGGTTTTTAATCAATGCCGCCAGACCCTGTTCAATACGCTGTTTGATTTTTTCATAATCACCGTAGGCGACGGACCTTGGGAGAAATCCCAACCAGTCGGTCACCATATTTTCCATGTAAAAAGTTTGCTGGGCATCGCCCAGGTCGATCAACACCATTTTTTTATCCATGGCCGCGACCCCGAAGCGGATGAACCCGGAAACCGTGTAATTGTCGGTCGCCAACCCGCCATCGAATGTTTGCCCCATGAGCGTCGCCGTATCACCGATGGTCAATTTCAAGGTTTCGGCCAACTGATAGCCCACCAGTATTTGCTTGGACCGGCTCGGTATTTTTCCTTTGATAACCGACTGCTCGAGTTGCAAACGTTTTCTTTCCGGCGACTGCGGGTCCAGCAACTGAACCGCCATGCCGATCACCGGAGTTTGGCTCAAAGTATTTCCCTCTTCATCCGGAATGTCCATGATGGCTCCCCAGCGGATACGCGGCGACCACTGAATGCGCGGGTCGCCATGCTCTCGCAACCAGGCCAGAGTTTTCTTTTGCCCGGCCAGAGCCCGGTCCATGGGCAGGAGGTGCTCTTCCTCATAGAACGGTTTATTGACAAACCTGATGTGCCCGGTATCCAGCTTGGCGGTCATGTCGATCATCCCCATGAAGACGCCATCCATGAACCCGAGGAGCCCCACCGTCAACGCCACTCCCACAGCCACCACCAGAAAAGGAAACAGGGAGCGGCTTTTGTCGCGCAACATACCTTTCAGAATCCACCGGATCATGTGATGGCCCGCCCCCGCAAAGCCTGCGTCGGTTCCAGCCGCGCCACCTTGCGGACGGGAAGCCAGGACATCAGGACCATGATGCCCACCGTCACCAATGTCGAATAAACGACCTCGGCCATTTTAATATCCAAAAAAATCTTTTCGCGAACGGGAAATCCGGTTTCGCTGAGATGGGAAATGTCGAACCCGACGCCCTGAAACCAAATAAAAAATGGCACTCCCAATACCGCCGCCGCCACAATGGCCATCAACGCGGTGAGGATTCCCTCCAAAGAGAACAAGCGGATGATTTTTTTGGAAGTCATTCCCAAAGCCATCAACGTTCCGATTTCTTTTTGCCGTTTGAAAACATTTAAAATCTGGGTATTGAAAACACTGATCCCGGCCAGCGCGATGAGAAAAAACCAGAGGATGCGGGTATTCCTCCGGTCATGCTTTAAAAGGGTGAGCAAGTCCGCCATGAGGTTCTCCACCGTTTGAAACTCGAAGCCTGCGACCGGCCCCACCGGGCGCTTGACCGCCACCCAGGTGACTTCGCCCGCTCTTTGTGTGATCTGCCGCAGGTGGTCCAACCGCATCCACACCACCCCTTCGTCAATACGGGGATTGATCATCGGCGCCACATCCATCACCCGCACATCCAAAGCGTCCACCGCGCCAAACTTATCCCGCCATTTCAAAACCACCGTATCGCCCACGGTCAGGTGGGCCTTTTTCGCCATCTGCTTGCCCAGCACCACCGGAATGGTTTCGCCGATTTCCATTCGTCCATTTTTTAAAGTGTGAAGAGGCAGGTCCAAAAGGCTCTGATCGATGTTGATGCCGCGCAATTGCACCGGGAATAATCTGCGATTGGGGAACAGCTGGCCCTGCTGAACCAGAACCTCGGCTTTTTCCGAATGCGGCAAGTGCCTGAGAGCCTGGGGAACAGGCAAGGTTAAATCCTCCCATTCGGTGGGCGTTAAAATATCAAACCCAGGCACCCGGTAATGCCCTCCGGCGACATCGGTGGTCGACATGTTGCGCAACGCCTGGGCCTGAAACCCGTTCAACAGGGAGAGCGCGAAAATGATGGCGATGATAATGAGCGCTGTCACCAATACATTCAGCAAGGACCGCATCCCCTGGCGAATTAAATTTTTGAAGGCCATGTCCAGGATCATATCAACTCCCCATTAGGTTGCTTGACCTTGTCGGATTTGACATAACCGTCTTCCAAAGCCACCTCACGATTCACAAACCGGGTGACTTTTTCATCATGCGTGCTGAAGATGAACGCGGCCTGGGTTTCCTGGTTGAGGGTTCGCATCATTTCAAGAATATGATGGGAATTTTCCACATCCAGATTGGCGGTCGGTTCATCGGCCAAAACCAGCAGGGGATCTTTCACCAAAGCGCGGGCTATGGCCACCCGCTGGCATTGGCCGCCGGACAATTCCGCCGGCTTTTTATTGGCCTCAGCGCTCAACCCCACTTTTTCTACCAAGGCCATGACTTTGTCGCGCACCTGAGACTCTTTTTGCTTATTCAACAACAGCGGGAACAGGATGTTCTCATAAACGGAATAAACAGGAAGCAGGTTGTAGGATTGAAAAATGAATCCGATATTCTCCCGGCGCAGGACGGCCAGTTGATCCCGTGACATTTCGTTCAAATGAAACCCGTTGAACACCACCTCGCCGCTGGTGGGCGAATCCAGTCCTCCGATGAGATTTAATAATGTCGTTTTGCCGGAACCTGACGGCCCCACAAACGACATAAACGCTCCGTCCTCAATTTCGAGGTTGATGTTGTGCAAGGCAATGAAGTCCTGCCCACCCACACGGTACACCTTGGAAACATTTTGAATTTTCAACATAGTAAATTTCGGATTAAAAATACGCCAGGAGCGCTATGCCCACTCGTGATTCGGTTCCGGTGAGAACAGGGGCTTTGCGAAAAAGACGGCCCGTGCGATTGTTTCCGCCAACACTGCCGCCGATCTGGGCCTGCACATATAAAAAAACCTGCTCATAAATATTGTATTCAATTTGAGGGGCAAATTGAAAACTCTGGTCCGAGACATCATAAAAAATGAAAGCCCTCCAGACAATATCAATCCCAATCGGCTGATCCAACAGCAGGCCGATTTCCTGAATCAAACGATCGCCTTTCAAATCCAGCTGGGTAAATCGTTTTTCCTGGGTGGTTAAAAAATATTCCAGAAGAACATGCAGTCCCTGTCCCAAATCAAAGGTGTAATCAATTCCGAAAACGGTGTCAAAACGAATCGGATTGCCTTGCCTGTTAAATTCAACATCCAATCGACTTTCATTCCAAAATCCTATCTCCTTTTCTCCTTTCAGATGATAACCCACCTGCACCAGTTCCTGATTGAACTCAGGAAGAAACGGTAAATCGGTGGTGGGATGATATTGCAAAACCGCGCCCGCCTCCAGAAGCCCAAATTGCCTCTCCCCGCGCAAACCTATAATGGCATGGCTGTCTAAATCCGCGGAAACCGCCCAACCCTCCACCAGGGAGGTGTCGCTTAGAAAATAGGTGGTGCGAACTCCGTCCACGCCGCGAGTGAGGGGAATGATTCCGGATATGATGCGCGTATCAAAAAACCCGAGCGGGCGAAACAGAGCGCCCGAACCAAACAGAATTTGCTGGCGTCCCCCGCGAATTTTAAAATTTCCTTTTTCCAGTCTCAGCCAACCACGAAACAACTCCGCATCGTATTCCTCGGCCAAGCCACTTTCCTCGCGGACACCCCCGGTATATAGAAGATCGCCGACGACTTCGTAATCCAATGTCCAATCATCGTATTCGAGAGCGGTGCCAACGAACCCAGTGCGCAGTTCCACCTCATTGTCAAAATGCGACAGGGCGGCAGGCGGGTCAAACAAATATTGGGAACCCAACCGCAACCGCCC
>SMVS01000111.1 GCA_004357435.1 Nitrospina sp.
GCATATCACTTCGATCCACCGTCGATTGGGAGAATGAATTCGCACCTTATTTTGGCATCGGTTGGGGCAACGCCGCGGACGACAACTTTATGGATTTGCCCATCGCTATCGGGTTTTCAGCCGATCTCGGCTTTTATTATCAGGGAAGTCCGCGGGTCACTATGAGTCAGGTAGCCGGCCCTCCCGTGCCTCAAGCGGCATTGGATGCAGAGGCGGCTGAGTTGGAAGACAGTTTTAGCGACTTTAAGTTTTTTCCCGTCGTCACGGTCGGCATTCACATCCGGTTTTAAACCGAGTCACTCTCATCCCGGCGCCGGTTTTCACTCCTTGGCAGGAGAGGCAGAGGGCTGACAGTTGAGAATCATGCCCCGCAATTTTTGAGCGCATAACAGAGTTTGACCTATTGCCTCCAAGTGTAACTTGGTTCAAGGCAGGATCAGAGTTTTCAAGTTGGGCAGGGTGACCTGTTCTTGTAACAGCCGGGACGCATCGGGATCGATGACGTTGGCCGTCAGGTCGAGGAACTCCAGGCTGGGCAGGTTTTCCGATTTCAGCAACGCGGCCATTCCTTTGGCGCCGATCTGGTTGCGGAATAAATCCAGGCGCTTGAGGTTGCCAAGATGTTTCGACCCGGCGATGGCCAGCGCGCCTTGGTCGGTGATTTGATTGGAGCTCAGGTCCAATAAAATTAATCCGTTTATCTTTTCAGAGTTCATCAGCAATGCCACGCCGGCATCTCCAATACTGTTTTTCATCAGGTTCAACTCTATCAGCTGACTGAAGTTGGCGGAATCCACGATCATTTTAGCCGCCTCCTCCGTCAACTGGTTGTCCCAAAGCGAGAGCTTGTCGACATTTTTAAACGTTGCCGAATCCGCCAGAACTTTCATCCCGGCATCGCCCAGTTGATTGGTCTTCAAGGCCAGGGTCCGCACGTTTTTCAAATTCGGCGAGTCCGCCATGAGCTGGATGCCTGGGAGTCCGATTTTGGAGTTGTTGAGGTTGACCCCGGTGCCGTCCGCACTGGTACGCGATTTAATAAGTTCCGGCAAATCCAACTTGGCTTTTCCGCTGGCCCCCGTTATCGAGTCGGATGACCCGCTCCTGCAACCAGGAAGCAGGAGTCCGGTGAGCGCCATGGCCAGAGCCAGGATTATGCCAATGCGTTTCATTCGTTTGCCTTCCTGTGTGAAAGATCCAAAGCCAACTTGGTTTTTTTAAAAAATACGTGACCGGTCATTGGGCGCATCTGAAACCGATGTAGTTCTGGGCTCGGCCGGGAAGACCCTTGCCGCGGACCGCGACCCGCGCCAAGTCCAGATTGGAAAACCAGGACCCACCCCGGAGAACTTTGAACTGGGTTCCATAAAAATCATTATTATGTTCGTTACCGGCATACGGCTGGTACCAGTCCTGGGTCCACTCCCACACGTTGCCGGCCATATCGAGCACCCCGTAGGGACTGGTTCCGCCGGGAAACGAGCCGACCGGCGCGGTATAACGGAACCCGTCTTTTTTGCCGCGCACATTGCCCCGGGTTTCATCCGGCGTGTTGCCCCAGGGGTAATACCGGATTTCATTGCCGCGTGCGGCCTTTTCCCATTCCGCCTCGGTGGGCAGGCGTTTGCCGAGTACTGCGCAATATCGGACCGCCTCCTGCCAAGTCACGCCCACCACCGGTTGCAAAGGCTGGTTGAACTTGGCATGGTCCAAAAATTTCGGAGAGGGATTCCCCGTCGCCTGCAATTGCTTAAGGTATTGGTCGACGGTGACTTCCGTTTTATCGATCCCGTAGGTGTTCAGATAAACCGTGTGGGCCGGTGTTTCGTCCCGGTAGTAATCTAGCGATTCGGAGAAAAACTTTTTGGCGGCCCACTGAATATCCGCCTCACCACTCCCCATGGTGAATTTTCCCGCGGGAATCTGGATGACCTCGCCCGGCGGACCTGCGCCCGACGGACCAGCGCCCGACGGATCAGCGGTCAACACGATAGGCGGCGCGGCCCCTGCCGACCCAGCGAAGACACAATTAATGAGGCAGGCCACGCCCCATAAAAAACATCGGGAATGGCTCAGCCGGCGGCGGGTTTTCTGCCCAAGTCGCATTCTGTGTCAGCCTTTTCAGTCCTCAGCCTGGGCAAAATCCTTCGGCGGAGTGGGGTGCGGTGAGTTGTCCTTGATCAAACCGGCTTTTTTGGCGTATTCAAAAATATTGCCAGCTTCGATGATGTCGAGGACATCGCCCAAAGGGTTCAACGGTAACTTTTTATTTTGGGTGTGGTTGGTCAGGGTGTTGGCTACTACATCGATTTCGAGGGAGTCGCCGGTTTTGATTTCATCCACCAGTCGGTTGGGTGTTTCGAACGGAATGAAAAAACCGCCGTCGATGGAGTTCCGGTAAAAAATGCGGGCATAGGATTCAGCCACCACCGCCTGGACCCCGGCGATTTCCATGCAGGCCGGAGCGTGTTCGCGGGACGAGCCGCACCCAAAATTTTTGCCGCCGATAATGATCGTGTACGGCGACTGGTGGCCTTCCTCGATAAATGGAATGTGGCCATCGGGCAGTCCCGCACCTTCCGCCGGCACACCGGAAAGCGCGAACCGCCCGTAATTCTTTTTTTCCTCCGGATCGCTCAAACTGTAAACCAGGTGTTCCGCCGGAATGATCTGGTCGGTGTCGACGTTGTTGCCCAAAACGTAGGCGCGTCCTTTAATTTTTTTCTTCATGGTCGAATTCCGTTTAAACTTTGGCTGGCATGAATTCCCTGGGGTCGGTGACGTGACCGGTCAGGGCTGACGCGGCGGCGGTGTAGGGCGAGGCCAGATACACGGCGGATTCTTTTGATCCCATGCGCCCCGGAAAATTGCGATTGGTGGTGGAGATCACCACTTCCGTGCCGTGGGTCCGCCCGAAGGTGTCTTTCGGCCCACCCAGGCAGGCCGCGCAGGACGCCTCGCCAATCTGCGCTCCGGCGGATATAAAAATATCCATCAATGATTTGCCGTCAATCTTGTGGCTGTGCAAGTCCTTTTCCACATCGCGGGTGGCGGGCACGATGAAGGTGTCGATTTTCACCTTCTCGCCCACGAGGATTTCCGCGGCGGCGATGAAATCCGTGATCTTGCCGCCGGTACAAGATCCGATGTAGGCCCGGTCCAGTTTCACATCCGAGCATTCGCGGGCCAGCGCCCGGTTGTCCGGCGAGTGCGGCCGGGCGACCACCGGCTCCATGGCTCCCGCGTCATAAGTTTTGTGGAAACAGTATTTGGCGTCGGCATCCGAACGCACGATTTGATAACTTTTGTCGGTGCGTGATTTTAAATAATCGGCGGTCACGGCGTCGGCTTCGATCACCGCGTTTTTGCCCCCGGCTTCGATCGCCATGTTGCACAGAGTCATGCGTTCTTCCATGGAGCAATTGTAAACGGCTTCGCCCGCCCATTCCATGGTGCGGTAAGTGGCGCCGTCACAGCCGATGTCCCCGATCACTTGCAACAGAATATCCTTGGCCATGATGTAGGGTGGGAAAGTGCCGGTGAATTCGAAACGCATGGCTTCTGGAATCTTGACCCAGAGCTTGCCGGTGCCCAGAATGAAGGCCGCGTCGGTGTTGCCGATGCCGGTGGAGAACATGCCGAAGGCGCCGGACGTGCAGGTGTGGGAGTCGGTCCCGAACAGCACCTCGCCGGGGCGGTTGTGTCCCTCCTGCGCTAGCGCTATATGACAGACGCCTTTGTAATTGTCCGTGCCGACGTCATAGTAGTGGGGCAAATCTTGCTCTTTTACAAAATCCCGCAGGATGTCGATGTTGCGGTTGGCGTGTTTGTCCGCCGTGAAAATATAATGATCCGGTATGATGACGACTTTATCCCGGTCCCAGACCTTGGCGTTCGCGCCGAACTGTTTTTTGAAAATAGCGATCGTGCCCGGTCCGCAAACGTCGTGGGTCATCAATACATCGACATCCACCCAGACATTGTCTCCCGGTTGGACGGATTTTTTCCCAGCGTGCTGGGCCAGGATTTTATCAGTGATGGTCATTGCCATTGCAAATTTTCCAGACGGAGCGATTTCGTTTCATTTTTAAGGGGTGATCACCTTCAGGTGATGATCAGGCACTTTAACATTTTAAGGGGTGGGAACGAATAAATATTTAATTTTTAACCGTGAAACCTTTAGAATGAGGGCTTCGTTATTCCTGCGGGTTTAAAAACCCGTCAATTCCGGCAAACGGTTTTCATGATGAGCGACACCCCTGAAGAACATAAAATAACCATCGACCGGCGGCCCCTGTGGATCGTCGCGCTGGACCGCATGCGCGGGGGCGTGTTGGTGGCGGTCTTCTTCGCGCTGTTTTTTATTTTCCTGAATCTGGAGCCGCCGTCCGGTTTGACCACGCAAGCCTATCGGGTGCTGTGCCTGTTTCTTTTATGTGTCTGTTTGTGGTCCACCAACGTCATTCCCCTTTCCGCCACCAGCCTGCTGGCCATTGCCATGGTGCCTTTGTTGGGCGTCATGGAAGCCTCCGAGGCGTATTCGTTTTTCGGCAATAAAGCGGTTTTCTTCATATTGGGAACGTTTATTTTATCGGGAGCGATGATCGCCACGGGCCTGAGCACGCGGCTGTCTCTGGCGGTGATGGAACGGTGGGGCCACGATCCGCGATCGCTGGTGACTTCCATTTATTTTTTCGGCGCTATCTGTTCCTGTTTCATGTCCGAACACGCGGTGGCGGCCATGTTGTTTCCCATCGTCAAGGAGATAGCGGACGCCTTGAAGCTACCGGCCGGTCGGTCGGTGTACGGCAAGGCTCTATTTTTCGCCATGGCCTGGGGGTGCATCATCGGTGGCACCGCCACCGTGATGGGCGGCGCGCGGGTTCCGCTGGCGATCGAAATACTGGAGAAAACCACGCAGTATCAAAGTACGCTGGGAGTCTTGCAATACAGCCAGCTGGCCATCCCTCTGGTCCTGCTGTTGCTGGCCGGCGGCTGGGCGGTGCTTACCATCGGGTTCCGGCCCGACATTGAAGATATTCGGCCGGCGCTCGATGCCCTGCGGCAAAAACATGCCCGGCTCGGCAAAGTGTCTTTTCAGGAGGCGGGCGTGGGGATGGTCATGGCCATCACCGTGTTTTTCTGGTTTGTGTATGGCGAGTCTCTGGGGATCGCCAACATCGCCCTGCTGGCCATCGTGGCTTTGTTCATTATGAACCTGATCACCTGGGAACTGGTGGAGCCGCATGTCAACTGGGCGATTATTTTGATGTATGGCGGAGCGATTTGTCTGGGCGAGGTCATGGCATCTTCCGGCGCCGCCCTGTGGCTGGCTCAGCAGGTTTTTGAAGGGTTCATCACGTCTTCGCTGATGTTTCTGGTGACTCTCGCGGTGCTGTCGACACTCTTCACCACGATCATGAGCAATGCGGCGGTCATCGCTATTCTACTGCCGCCGGCGCTCAGTTTGTGTTCGGCGTATGGCATCAGTCCCGCGGTGGCCACCCTGACGGTGGTCCTGCCCAGCAACTTTGCGTTCATCCTGCCCATCGCCACGCCCGCGTCGGCGCTGGCTTATTCGTCACGCTATATCACGATCAGGGAAATGATGACGATGGGAGGTCTGCTGAGCCTGGTGGGCATTGGCGGTTACCTGTTTTTAAATTTGGTGTATTGGCCCCTGCTTGGATTTCGGTGAAGGGTGCCAGGAATTGAACAACGCATGGTGAACCCGAAAAACATTCTGTCAATCGGTCCGCAAGAGTTGAAGGCGCGGATGGACGCAGGCGAGGTGGAGCTGTTGCTCGACGTGCGCGAGGACTGGGAACATTCCCTGGCGGCCATTGCCGGGTCCACTCACATTCCCCTCGGAGAATTGATCGACCGCATGCAGGAGTTGGCGTTTGAAGAGGACATCGTGGTGTATTGCCACTTTGGTGAGCGGTCGCGGCGGGGGGCAATCATTCTGCTGGAGGCGGGCGTGGCCCGGGTCACCAATTTGACCGGTGGGATCGATGCCTATTCGCAACTCGTCGATCCCTCTATTGGACGCTACCGCCCGGAAGGGTAGCGCCCTCTAGCGAGGGAGCCGGCGAAGCGCCGGAGCAAATGGATCCCAGCTGGATTGTGCTCAATAATCACTTGCCCTGCCACCAGGGTTCAGCCTTCTGAGTCCAGCGGCACGCTGGCAGGGGAGGCTGCTGGCTGAACTCTGCATCATGCCCCATCATTGTTGGGCGCAAGATAGAGTTTGGCCCATTTGAGTCCAGCGTCACGCTGGCCGGCGCTTCGCCGGTGGAAGATTGGAGACTGATGATCAACAAAGTCGGATTGCAAGTGGAGAACAACCCGAAACGGGTTCAAGATGAGTTGCTGCGGGGAACCGGTGCGGTGATGGCGGATGGCGCTGCCATTTTCATCGAGAGCACTAACTTCAAAGACAAACAAATCATCGTCACGCAGGATTCCGCCACGCCCCACCAAAAGGCCGCCTTCGATCTGGAACAGTTTTCCCAGGCCTGGGAAACTTTTGTGGCATGGCGAAAATCCTGAATCTTCGCCGGGCAAAACAATTCAGGATCAGCCATGGTGGAAGAGACCTTTGCATAACACGAAAACTTTAAATCAATCCTCAAGTGCCAGTGGGAGACGGATGTGCCCCCCCTTTTCCGAGAGAGCTTTGCATAAGTGCAAAAACGGAAAACATAGATGCTTCGACAAGCTCAGCATGACACCCTAAGGCTCTTCTTGTCATTCAGAGGAGCGATCAGCGACGAAGAATCTATGTTTTCCGTTGCCTCATTCATGAAGCGACATAAAACCCAGATTCTTCACTGCGTTCAGAATGACAATTCTATAGTCTCTGTGTTTCAAAAAATCCCACTTATGTAAAGCTCTCCCTGTGTACTGGCGAAAATCCTGAATTTCCGCCGGAGAAAATTATCAATCAAGGTGTGCGGTTTAAATGGTCCATCAGCACTTGCCGCATGGCCGGCACGGGAGCGGGCTTGCCGGTCCACAATTCGAATTGCGCCGCCGCCTGGTTGATGAAAAATTCCAATCCCGAAATGGTTTGACATCCCGCCTCGGCGGCTTCCTTCAACAGCCGTGTTTCCGTGGGATTGTAAACCGAATCAAACACCACCATGTTGGGTTTGAGCAAGCGTGCCGGGAACGGTGTTTCGTTGATGTTGGGAGTCATGCCCACCGGCGAACAGTTGATCAATACCTCGACCTCCTGCTGATCCACTGCGCGGATGCTGATCAGCTGGCACTGCAACTCGTTCGCCAAAGCCTGGGCTTTTTCCCGGTTGCGGTTGTAGGTGATGGTGAGCTGTCCGCCGCGTTCCACGACCTCTTGGCCGATGGCTTTGGCCGTGCCTCCCGCCCCCAGGATCAACACTTGTTTGCCCTGCAAATCGCCGTGCGCCGTCAGCGCCTGCAGGGCTCCGGGACCATCCGTATTGTGGCCGACCCAGCGGTTGTTTTGGCGGACGACGGTGTTCACCGCGCCCATGCGCTGGGCCACTGGGTCGATCTCGTCCAAAACTTTTTGGATGTCTTCCTTGAACGGCATGGTGACACTCAGTCCGCTGATGTAAGGTTCAAAGGCATTGAAGAATTTGGTGACGTTTTGCACCCAGAACGGAACGTACACATGCGGCAGGCCGGTTTCGCGCAAGGCCCGGTTGTGAATCAGGTAGCCTAGGCTCTTCGACACCGGATCGCCGATCACTCCGAAAATTTTTGTTGCGGCAGTCAATTCGTTCACCCGGTACACATGTTTGAGAGTGGCGGCCAGGATTTGACCCGGCGCGCTTTCCTTGCCGGTGGCGAGCGCACCGAAGGTGAGGAACCCGCCCATCATCAGCGTCAGAATCCGGCTGATTTCCCCCTTATCGCCCATGCAAAGGCCGATCAGTTTTTTCTCCTCCTTGCGGGCCCGCGCCAACAGTTTGAACATGGTCAGATTGTCGTTCAGATCCTGGGCGTAGGTGACGATCTTCAGCACATCGCCCGGCAGTTGACACATCAACTCATAGAGCGGTTCGAGTTTGTCGCCGGTGCGGGTGAAATCGTGGTGCGACAGGATGGCCTGCGTGTTTCCTTTATTTTCCAGAACCGATTTGAGCAGAGGCCCCGGCGTGGATGTTTCAATATCGATGTAGGCGGCGCCGTGGTCGATGGCTTGCCGCAACACCTGAATGCGCTCTTCTTCGGACCCTTTGAACTGGCCGCCTTCCGTTTTGCAACGGTTGGTGACGATGCAGGGTTTTCCCGCTTCTTTCAAAAGACGCGGCAGATCGTGATCGGCGATGAGGTCGAGCCGCAGTTCAATGATATCGGCCAGCGACTGGCAGGCATCGAAATCTTTGAGAGCCTGCGCCATGGTGGGGCCGACAATGGGAATGCAAATCATTAAAAACCTTTCTGCGGAGTGTCTCCGCCGGCGCTTCGCCCGGCCACTCGCCGTGAGGGCAATGGGTCAAACTTTATCTTGCGCCCAAAAACTGTCGGGCATAATTAAGAAGAGCACAGCCATCTGCCCGCGGACGCCGTCCGCTAGGCGTTGCCGGAAAAACGGCGGGGGTCTTTCTTGGCGGAGCCGTATTCTTGCAATCCCTGTTTGCGTTGTTTGAACTCTCTCAGCTGATCTTCAATTAGATTTTTTTTATCTTTAAGAGTTTCTGCACACCGCTCCTCTTTTTCAATCAGGGTTTCCAGAGCGGTGTTGATTTCCGCCCTCACCGGGCCCGCCTCCTGACTGAGGGCTGCCTTTTCCTCCGGCGTCATCGCGTCCAATATCCGGATGATCTCGGCATCGGCCTTCTGTAGGGATTGTATCCACGGATTTTTATCGTTCACCGTGCGTAACAATTGCGCTTCGTCGTCATCGTCGATGGCCTGCTGCTGTTGCCCGGCCAGATCGGATAATTCAAAGAAACATTTTTTTTGATCCGCCAAGCAATCCAACACTTTTAAAATTGAGTTTGTCGAGTCTGTCATGGGGTTCCGTTAAATGAGAAGATCGATGTTGCGTCCGCGTTCCGCGACCTCTGCTTCCGGGGCGGGCGGCGGCGGGCCGGCTGGATTGATGTCCGTCGGCACGATGACAATCTCAGGTTCCAAAGCCTGTGGACCTTCCAGCACTGTCAGCGCCAGGGTGTCCCGCAGATCGGCTTGAAAATTCGCAACGAACCGCCGGGGCACACCGATATCGAGGGACTCCGCATTGAGCACGCCCAGGATATCCGGGTTTTCCTGATCCGGGCTTGCGCTCGGCGGACTTGCAGTCGGCGGACCCTCCTCAGTCGGCAAAGCTTCGACCGGGCGCTCAGCCGGTGGAACTTCCGGAGCGGGGGTCTCCCCGGCAAGGCGCACGCTGTCCTCCGCCGAACGGGGTTCCAGGACGAGGCGGGTGGGCGCCACCGCGTCCCGATTGGGCGCGGGTTCATTTCTGTTCCCCACCAGCAAGGGCAAAGGAAAGAGACTCTGCAATGGAAAATTTTCGTCGATGTGCGCCATGATCGTTTTTTTTCAGATTATTGATTAAGAACACGCCATCCATCAAAGAATGCCGTTACGGGAATTTTATAAAACTTTGGCCTCAATTGCAGATTTTCTCAAGGATTATTTTAAACCATTTTCAAACGAGTGTCTGGCGGCCGGTGGCAACGGACTGTGCCGGCGAAGCATGCAGAATGACAATTCTATAATCTCTTGTCATTTTTTGGAACGATCCGCGCCGCAGAATCTAGGTTTCCCCGCAATCACCACTTAGGCAAAGCTCGCTTTGACAAGGGGGAGCCGGGGCCTTATCCTGAAAAGGTCAAATCAGCTTTCAATTTTTGAGTGAGGAACCAGACATGGTAGGGATATCCGATCAGGGAGCCTTGAGCCAGTTGATCAGCATCATCACCAATAACCGGTCCGGACTGGGCGATGCCATTTCCAGGATCGCTTCCGGCAGTCGGTTGATCAACGCGTCCGCGGACCCGGCGGGCCTCGCCCTTGCCGCAAAACTGAAATCCGAAATCGCGGCCTTGGCGCAAACGGTGGACAACGCCGAAACCGGGGTCAATTTCATCAACGCCGCCGAGGGCGGTTTGTCCGCGGTCAACGACCTGGTGACGCGCGGCCGGGAACTGGCCCTGCAAGCGGCCAATGGGACGCAGAGCGATTCCGCACGGCAAATTTTGAATGTGGAGTTCCAGCAGATACTGAGCGGCATCGATCAGTTGTCACAAAGCCAGGAGTTCAACGGCCAGCAGATATTGAACGGCGACCTCAGCCCGACGGCCCCGGTCCAGATCAATATTCAAGTGGGCGCTGGCACGGGTCCGGCCAACCAGATCAGCTTGAATGTGATCGAGGCAGTGGACACCGCCACGCTGGGCCTCGCGGGGTTGGACATTTCCACATCCGCCGGTGCGCAGGCGGCCCTGGCGCCATTGGAAACCGCGCAACAAACCGTGTTGCGCACCCGCACGGAGGTGGGGACCGTTGCCAACCGGCTATCGACTGCCGCCGACAACACCCGCACCACCATCGAAAACCTGACCGGGGCGCTGGACCAGATCGCGGCCACCGACATCGCCGGCGAGATTGCCGAGTTGAAAGGCGCCCTGGCCCGGCTGGAAGTCTCTATCCGGGCGCTCAATATCCAGAACCGGCAGAACGAAAACATTGTCGGCCGCCTCCTCGACATCCGCACCTGACCGCCCAGCACTTTCTCTTAGAAGTCTTCTGTTTTTCCGGACCACCCAATAAAATTTGGACTTGACCCAAACATCCGCATAATGTTACTTAAAACTCTTAAACGTATCGAAAATTAAGAATTATGGAGATGCCTCATGGAAGTCAACACCATCAAAATTGAAATCCGCAAACATCACGTCACCCCAGGGCTCAACGTTCTGGATTTGATCATCGACGCCAATGGCGAAAAGGTCGTCAAACAGACCCAGCATAAAGACACCGACCGTGCCTTCAAAAAATTTGTGGAGGATATCACCAAGGTGGCCAAGGAACTGGCCGACGCCCGCATCGAATAAGACGCCTCATATTTGGCAGGGAGACCCTGGTATAACCCTGGATTCTTCGCTGGCGCTCAGCATGACAATTCAATAACGTTGTGTCACCCTTCCACAAGTTTCGTGTGACCAAAAATGCTTTCCCCCCTTTTTCTAAGGAGGAATACCTACAGGGATGGTTATCTTTAACCCCGCCTAGCCTCCCCTTGAAAAAGGGAAGGATAATTAGGGGAATTACGCTTTTCCATTGACCCTCTTTGCTTCTTCTCCTTTTTTCCCTCCGCGCGCTCTGCGACCTCTGCGGTGAATTCAAAGTTTTCAGGTATGTAAAGCTCCTTGCAAAAAGGGGAGCTATCTCCTCTAAGACAGGGGCAGAATTTTAATTTAGCTCCGGCGCTTCGCCGAGTCCACCTGATTTGTAACTCATTGAAAGACAAACATTTTAGTTCGCCCGCCAAAACCTGCTTAGAATTTAATCATTGACCCTTATCGCCTTTCTTATTACCCATTTAAAGGTGATATGAGGTGGTTTTCAACAGGTTATGCACAGTTTTTGTGGATAATAAATTTATTGATATCAACCAGTTGCAACGGTGCATGGCATCAGGGGCTGGGGCGGCAGGCATGGACATCCTCTATTAATGGTGCGGGAAATCCGTTGTCTGCGCTGGATTTTCCCAGTAATTAGCGGGCAACGGCAGTCTGCCTTTTTGCACCTCCGGCGGGTCAGCCTTTCTTGA
>SMVS01000112.1 GCA_004357435.1 Nitrospina sp.
GCCCTGCTTGTTGACAATGAAGGTTTCCGGAACGCCGGTGGTCTTATAGGTTTTTTTTGCAGTCTCGCTTTCCGGGTCCAGTAACACCGGGAAGGTGAGATTGTATTCCTTCATGAACGGCTCGATGAGAGACAGGTCTTTATCCACGCTGATGGTGAGCATCTCCAATCCCCGGTCCTTGAACTTCCGATACACTTTTTCCATGGAGGGCATTTCCACTTTGCAGGTCGCGCACCAGGTTGCCCAGAAATTGATGAAGACCACTTTGCCCCGGTAATCTTCGAGGGACAACGGCCCGCCGCTCAAACTGGGTAAAGTGAAATTGGGAGCGATGAAAGCCTCGGCAGGGTATTCCACCTCGAACGGTTTTAAATCCACTTTGTTGACGAACACGATCAAAGCCGATAATAAGGCCGTGACCAGGATGGCGTAAGGAATAAAAATACTGACAGGTTTTTTTTCGAAGACTTGTTCCATGGATTGGCTCTACATCCTGCGTTTGTGTGGGCGATAGAATTTTTTGTCGATGGCGACCACGATGTCGTCCAGACTTTTGCCTTCTTTAAAAAGCTCGTAGGAGTAAATCACTTCATCCATGCAAATTTCACACTTGGAGCCGTGGTCGCTGGTGAAACAAGTCAGCAGGTTTTTGTGGTTGTGTTCCCTTTTGCAGTAACAGTAACAGAACTGTCCGTCGAGTACCTTGGGGATTTCCGCCGCGTAACGATACGCCAGCGCCGCTTTGCCGGAGAACATGGCATGGTTCAGCACCGGCCGGGTTTCGATGAGTTGCCCGAAAGCGGGCGCGGGATTGGAAGCCACTTGCGGCTGGCTGTAAAAATAAACCCCAGTCAGGACCGATGCGATAACAGCCACAAAAACAGTGATGGCCAGCCAACTTCTGCTCTTCTCAGGAGTGTTCTTTCCCTGGTTTTTTTTGGATTTGCGTTTGCCCATAGGAATGATGAAATTCAGTAAAATAGAGGATGCTAAACATTGATTATATAATCTATGTTCTCGCCGTTCAAGGCCTTTGAGGTCATCGTTTGGGCAGGTACCATTTGCTCAATCGGGCAGGCGGAAAGCCCAGCAAAAATAAAGTGGTGATGAGAATGTTGCGGGCGGTGGTGAAGGCCACCCCTTCTTTCAGCCACCGGCGGGCGGAGGTCACGGCTTTTTCCTTGAGGATGATCACGCGCCCATGTTTTTTTAACTTCAGAAAAAAATCCAGGTCTTCGCAGATGGGCAGGGGTGAAAACCCGTTCAACGCCTGGAAAGCCTCCGCCCTCACAAATATAGCCTGGTCGCCATAAGCCAGGTGCAAGTGGCGCGACCGCCACGTGGCCAGACGCGAAATGGTTTTCATGGACGACAGATCGGATTGAATGTGCAGGCTGAAGGCCCCGCCAACGTAGTTTTCGCGCGACATGGTGTCCACCATTTTTTTATATCCGGAAGAGTCGATGTGGCTGTCGGCGTGGAGAAACACCAAAAGGTCGCCGGTCGCGGAACGCGCCGCCGCGTTCATTTGAACCGCCCGGCCGCAGGCGCTCGCCACCACCCGGGCTCCCATCTGCCGGGCGATGGCCACCGTATCGTCGGCACTGCCGCCATCGCCCACGATGACCTCGTAGGGGTCATGCTGTTGGACCCGGGCCAGGGTGTCCGCCAGCAGGAGCGATTCATTAAAAGTTGGAATGATGATGGAGGTTTTCAATTCAAAGCCTGCCTTGGTTCCTGTATTTTTGAAATCATAATAGGGAGCCTGCTGGACTCTTGAAAATGCCCGCAGTAAATCACAATATTTCAGTGAATTCAATAATATGACCTTGTAATGAGGGCTCGCGGGTGGGCCGGGGGAGGGTGGCCAGCGGACCCGGATTGCGCCCGGCACCCGGCGTTCTTGCAGACGGTTGGTATCTGCCGCATCCTTAACGTTACATTTGGCATTGAAAATATTATAGAATTGAACGCATTGATATCAATGCCCAGCCGGTTTGCCGGTTAGGACAGGAGAATTCATGCTGGCTCACTTTATAGATTCCAAACCGTTTCAGTGCGGTTATTTTAATGACCGGAAATCCATGTTCGAGGAGTACCTGCTCGAGGACATTTCCGAAGTGGAGTTTGAGTACCTGTTGGCCCATGGCATGCGTCATTTCGGTGAATATTATTTTCGGCCTCGGTGCCACGAATGCCATGAATGCGTGCCCATTCGGCTACGTGCCGATAAGTTTCAACCGACCCGTGCGCAAAAGCGGGCGTTGAAAAGCTGTTCCCAGATTGAAATCCGGGTGGGACCGCCAACCTACACGGATAAAAAGTTCGAACTTTACCTCCAGCACAAAAAGCGGTTCCATACTTTGGATGATGATGTGGAGGACGTTAAAAACTTTCGTTTGTCGTTTTACACCAAAACTCCGTTTGGATTGGAGTTCGAATATTTCCTGGATGGAGAACTGGTGGGCGTGGCGCTGGCGGATGTGACCCAAAAAACCTTTTCCGCGGTTTATACGTTTTACGCGGAGGCCAAATCAAAACTAAGCCTGGGCACGTTCAGCGTTTTAAAACAGGTGGAATTCTGTAAGAAGCGAGGGATTCAGTATTTCTACCTGGGGTATTTTATTTCTAAAAATCAATCGTTGTCCTATAAAGCCAACTTCCGCCCCAACGAAATATACGTCAATCACGAATGGCAACCCTTCCGCAACCAAGAGGGCGACTTCCTCATCTCCGAAGATCATATCCTGTGGGAAAACAAAGACACCTTGGTGAAAGCCTCCTCCCACCGCAATTACTAGTCCATCTCCCTCAAATCACGCCGAAGAAGACCATGTAGAGCCAGATCACCAGGCAGATGTTGAAAATAACGCCGACGTGGAAGACGATGTTGAAGAATTTGCTGTAAGTGAATTGGTAGTCCATAGCCGTTAATCCATCACTAGAGTGGTGAGTCGCCGCGCCAGCGCTGAGCCGCGGATGATTTTCCGCACCGGCCGGTCGATCAGGTTCAGGCTCATGTACAGGCGTTCCAGGTTGGCAAAGGTTTCAGACTCGGCGATGGCTTGACCGCCGGCGTCACGGATTTCGTTTCTCCAGATGCTGAGCACTTTCAAAGTTTTTAAGTTGTCGGACCCGGCCAGGGCCAGCGCGCCCGCGTCGCCGATGCCATTGGAACACAGGTACAACCGCGCCAGGCGGGTGAGGGTCTTGGAATGGGCCAGCGCTATGGCTCCGGCATCCCGCATTTTAGTGCTGTCCAGGTGCAACGCTTCCAGCTTGGGGAAATTGGGGGAATCGGCCAGCGCGGCCACGCCTTCGGGACCGATCACATTGGAATCTAAAAACAACTCTTCCAGATTTTGCAAGTTTTCGGATTCTGCCAGAAACCGTGCTCCAGCAGGGCCAATGTTGTTGCCTTCCAGCATCAGGCACTGCACGCTTTTGACCAGATCGGACTGGGCCAGCCAGCGGGCCGCCTCATCGCCCAGCTCATTGTTGTTGAGATACAGGGACTTGAGGTTGGCAGAAGGACACTCCAGGGCCTGTATCACATCATCCTCCAGCTGGTTTTCACCCAGGTACAATTTCTCGACAGATGCGAAATCCTCATTAACTGCAAGGAGTTTCAATTCTTCGCGCCCGATACTCTGGTTCTCCAGGTCCAATAACTTTTTGTCTTCGCTGAGTTGGGTCTGGAGCAGTTCATCAACCCTGGATTTGGCAATTTCTTCCAAAAGGGAACCTCTCAAATAGTTGGAAAAATTTGGATAGTGATAATTGGAAATTCTATGCTAATAATCTATAAGATTTTGATCAAAAGAGCAACCAGCCTGCGGCTGAAGGCAACCGGCGAAGCGCCGGAGCAAATAAGTCAGACTCTGCTTGCGCTCAACAGTTGTCAGGCATGATTCAAGAATGGCAAACCACCCCTGCGGTGTCCTCCCCTTGGCAAGGGGAGGAAGGATCGGGGTGCCCGATCCAGGTGGGGTGATCTGTGTCCAGGGTTCAGCCCTCTGCCTCCCTTGCTAGAGGGTGACTCCCCGCAAAGAGGCCAGCCTGCGGTTGGAGGCTAATAGATCAAACTTGGATATACGCTTAGCAATTGTCTGACATAATTCAGAGTTCAGTGTGTTGACTTCCCTGCAAAGAGGCTAGCCTGCGGCTGGAGGCTCATTTTTTGATGGGAGCGTACTTTTATAACGGAGTCAGGATTAAATTATGATTATCGGGATTCCCAAGGAAATCAAAGAGGATGAATACCGGGTTTCGCTGACCCCGGCGGGCGCGGCAGAGTTGATCGCGGATGGCCATACCGTCTTGGTGGAGGAAAACGCCGGGCAAGGAAGCGGCATCACTGAAGACCAATATGAGGCCGTCGGGGCTCGTGTCACCACCCGGCAAGAAGTGTTTGAGCGGGGTGAAATGATCATCAAGGTCAAGGAACCTCTGGCCGAGGAATACGACCTGTTGTGGGAAGACCAGATTCTGTACACCTATCTGCATCTGGCGCCCGCTCCACAGTTGACGGAGGCTCTCCTGCGCCGGAAAGTTGTGGGGATCGCTTACGAAACGGTGCAGTTGGAGGACGGCTCCCTGCCGTTACTCATTCCGATGAGCGAGGTGGCGGGCCGGATGTCCGTCAACCAGGGCGCCAAATATCTGGAGCGAGTAAACGGCGGCAGAGGGATTTTACTGGGCGGGGTTCCCGGTGTGGATCCGGGCCATGTGGTGATCATCGGGGGCGGTGTCGTCGGCACCAATGCCGCCAAAATGGCCGTGGGCACCGGCGCCCGGGTTACTTTGCTGGACACCAGCCTGACGCGTTTGCGCTACCTCGACGACATCTTCGGGGGCCGGGTCAAGACCATCATGTCCAATAAGCTGAACATTCTGGAATTCATCCAGACGGCGGATGTGGTGGTGGGCGCGGTGCTTTTGCCGGGAGCCAAAGCTCCCAAACTGATCACCCGGGACATGTTGTCGCGGATGAAGCCGGGCTCCGTGGTGGTCGATGTGGGGATCGACCAGGGTGGAATTTTTGAAACGTCCCGCCCCACCACCCACAGCGATCCGATATTCGAGGTCGATGGCGTCATTCACTATTGCGTTGCCAACATGCCCGGCGCGCTGGCCCGAACCTCCACTTATGCGTTGACCAACGCGACGTTGCCCTACGCCCGGGAATTGGCGGACAAAGGTTTCAAAAAAGCCCTCCGCGAAAATCCGGCCCTGCAACACGGTATGAATCTTTGTGAAGGACACATCACCCATCCCGCGGTGGCCGAGGCCCTGGGCAGGGAATACGTTCCGGCAGATAAACTTTTCACCTGAAATTAATCTGGACTGCCATGCGTCATTCTAATTTCGTCCATCTTCACTTGCACACCCACTACAGCCTGCTCGACTCTTCGTTGCGGCATGAGGCACTGTTTAAACGTGCCAAGCAATTTCGTATGCCCGCGGTGGCGATGACGGATCATGGCAACCTGTTTGGTGCTATGGAGTTTTATGCCGGCGCCAAAAAGCATGGCTTGAAACCCATCATTGGCTGTGAAGTGTACGTCGCCCCGGAGAGCCTGCATAATAAAAGTGACAATTTTAGTTTGCGCGATGCCTCCTACCATTTGATCCTGTTGGTCCGCGACGCCACCGGCTACCGTAATCTCATAGAATTGGTCAGCCACGGGTATCTCGAAGGGTTTTACTACAAACCCCGCATCGACAAGGCATTGCTGGCGGAGCACGCTCAGGGGCTGATCGCGCTGAGCAGTTGCAACCGGGGCGAGATCGCCCACCTCGTCAACAAGGAGAACATTCCGCGTGCCGTCAAAATGGCCCAGCAGTATCAGGAAATAATGGGCAAGGAAAATTTTTACCTGGAACTGCAGGACCACAAGCAGGATTGGCAGAAGAAGATCAATCGGGAACTGGTGGCCATGGGGAAAGAGCATGATATCCCGGTGGTGGCCACGAATAATTGCCATTATCTGGATCGCACGGATTCACGGGCTCATGAAATTTTACTGTGCCTGCAGACCGGGAAAACGATGGACGACCCTTATCGTATGCAATATCCCTCCGATGAATATTATTTCAAGTCCTCGGAGGAAATGACGGAGTTGTTTCAGCAGGTTCCCCAAGCGATAGAGAACACCATCAAAATCGCCGAGCGTTGCAACCTAGAAATGGAATTTGGGGTCGACAATCTGCCGCGCTACCCGGTTCCTGAATCGCACACCCTGTTTTCTTTTCTTGAGGAAAAATCGAAGGAAGGTTTGAAGGTACGGTTCGCGGCCATGGATCGTCTGGAGCAAAAATATGACCGGGCGGTTTACGAGACGCGGCTGGCGGATGAACTGGAGATCATCAAGAAGATGGGTTATCCGGGATATTTTTTGATTGTCTGGGATTTCATCGCCTACGCCCGCGAGAAAAATATTCCAGTGGGGCCGGGGCGGGGTTCTGCCGCCGGCAGTCTGGTGGCCTACGCTTTAAAAATCACCGATATCGATCCCCTGCCGTACGGCTTGTTGTTTGAGCGGTTTTTGAACCCGGAGCGGGTCAGTATGCCGGATATCGATATCGATTTCTGCATGGACGGGCGTGAGGAGGTCATCGATTATGTCACTAAAAAATACGGCGGCCACAAGTTCGTGTCTCAAATCATCACCTTCGGAAGCATGAACGCCAAGGGCGTGATTCGTGATGTCGGGCGGGTGTTGGGCATGTCTTACGGCGAAGTGGATAAGATTGCCAAGCTCGTTCCCAACCGTTTGAACATCACCCTGACGGACGCTTTTAAGGAGGAACCGCGTTTTAAAGCGATGCGCAAGGAAAGTGAAAATGTGGATGAGCTGATAAAAATTGCGCTCAATCTGGAAGGCCTGCCGCGGCATTGCTCCAC
>SMVS01000113.1 GCA_004357435.1 Nitrospina sp.
CCGTGCACCTTTACTATAGCTTTGCATTGCTAACGGATAATGGACGTGTAGGATAGGTGGGAGACGTTGAAGGGTCCTCGCTAGGGGATTTGGAGTCATTGGTGAAATACCACCCTTCCTTTATTTGTTACCTAACCCCACATAGTGGGGAACAGTGCATGGTGGGTAGTTTGACTGGGGTGGTCGCCTCCTAAAGAGTAACGGAGGCTTTCAAAGGTGTCCTCAGCATGGTTGGTAATCATGCGTGGAGTGCAATGGCATAAGGACGCTTGACTGTGAGACTGACACGTCGAACAGGCAGGAAACTGGGACATAGTGATCCGGTGGTTCCGCATGGAAGGGCCATCGCTCAAAGGATAAAAGGTACGCCGGGGATAACAGGCTGATCTCCCCCAAGAGCTCATATCGACGGGGAGGTTTGGCACCTCGATGTCGGCTCATCGCATCCTGGGGCTGGAGAAGGTCCCAAGGGTTTGGCTGTTCGCCAATTAAAGCGGTACGCGAGCTGGGTTTAGAACGTCGTGAGACAGTTCGGTCCCTATCCGTTGTGGGTGTTAGAGATTTGAGGGGAGCTGCTCCTAGTACGAGAGGACCGGAGTGGACAGACCTCTAGTGTGCTGGTTGTGTCGCCAGATGCATTGCCAGGTAGCTATGTCAGGAAAGGATAACCGCTGAAAGCATCTAAGCAGGAAGCCAACCCCAAAACAAGATCTCTCTTTTCCCTTCGGGGAAACAGTAGACTCCTTGAAGACTACAAGGTCGATAGGCCGGGTGTGTAAGCGCAGTAATGTGTTCAGCTAACCGGTACTAATCAGTCGTGAGGCTTGACCTTTAAATTTTCGGGGGAAGCCGGGTTCGCCCGGCCCCTCCCCTAGTTACTTGTTCAACTGATTTCAATTGTAAACTTATACGTTATCCGTGTATCCATTGCCGGATGACAGCAGGTTTTTTCCCGGTCTTGTTAGCGAGAGGGTCCCACCCGTTCCCATTCCGAACACGGTAGTTAAGCCTCTCAGCGCCGATGGTACTGCACGGGTCACTGTGTGGGAGAGTAGGTCAACGCCGGGAATTTTATTGCCCGCCAGAGTTCACGCTCTGGCGGGTTTTTTTTCCGGCGAACCGCCGGAGGCTAAATAGAGCAAACTCCACTTGCACTCAACAGGTGTTGGGCATAATTCGAAGAGCGTAGCCATCCGCTTCCCTCGCTAGCGGGCGGCGAAGCGCCAGCCAGTGTGCCGCTGGACCCAAAGTGAAAAGCAACGGCGGATAGAAACAGGTCAAAGGGAAACCCCCTGGCCCTCCTTCAACAAGGGTAGGACGGCCCTTCGGAGAAGGGGGGGGACACATCACCCCACAATTGAAGCGTTGGGATCAACCTAAAGTTTTCGTGTTATGCAAAGGCTTCTTTTTTAAGGAGAGGTTTTTATATTCGCCCCGCGCGTAGCGGGTCACCAGGCAAAAGAAGCGCTGACCGAGCCGAATTCGTCGAGCTCGCCCTGACCGTTGAATTCCTCGGTGCGGAACACATTGGTGAAGGCCAAGCGAAAACAGTCGATGACCACCACCAGTCCGACATGCAAATCTCCCACAAAATATTTTTTATCGACGCTATGGCTGTGCTCAAAAGTGTTGCCGTCGAGAAAAATATTACGGGCCACCGCCCGGCCTTCGACTCCTGCAAAAACATACCAACCGGTAATTTCCCGAGCCTTAAAAAAATCCGAGCCCTGGGCGCCGGGGCGAATCCGCGGCGGACCGTAGTCCACTTTCAAATTAACCCCCAGCCGCAACATACCGCCCGCTGAAGCGTAGGTGAAGACATTGCCGAGAGCGATGCCCGCGCTGGGCAGAAAATCCAGTTCCAGCCCCTCCTTACCCGGCATGGGCAAAGGCACCTTCCATTTGCGTTCCAGGTTCAACAAAACCCCCACCTCATTGCTCAGCTGGTGGTCCCACCCCTTGGGTTCAATCGTATCAATAAACTCGTGCCAGCTTTTCTGGACAGCCTCGGCCAGCGACCAGGGACCGATCACGCCCAGGTCCAGCTCGTAGGTATCCACCGGGTTATAGGGCCCTGCCCTTTCGGCGATCAAACCAAAGCCCAGGTAAAGCCATCCCGCGTAGGGTCGATCATTTAAAATCAAATCCGATCTGGAAATATCTTCAGGCGTGAAAATATTCTGGCCAAAAATCAAACTGACTTGGCGGGTTTTAAAACCCAGCGCATCCCAGGACAGAGAGTCTGCCAGCAGGCGAGCCGTCGCCACTAAACCGCTTGGGTCCTTGGGGCATTTTTCAGCATCCATAACGGGTTCCCGCGCCACCAGCAAGGACAACCGGCCGCCATTCGTGAAGTGCTTGTCGGAGCCACTTCCCCAGAGATCATTCTCAAGTAAAATATTGAAGGCGAATTGGTTTTCATAACACGCCGGCTCAATGGGCTGGGCGCTGGCCAGCGAGGGACCCAGTCCCAGCAGGACACCGAGCAGAAACCGGGTGACGGTCCAGGCAAAACAGGATCGTCTGGGCGCAATTGCGCCAACTATTTTCATAGTGAACGTTTTGGCATTCGGAAAAACATCCCGCTGGGAAATTTCAAATTAAAAATAAAGCCTATCAATTCAGGAGGTTAACATTTTTCATAGGAGGATGCTAATTCGACCCGCATTGCCGAATCTAACGCGAAACACTCTTTAGTAATATTTTAAAAAAATTGACGAAAAACCGCCCTTTTATACCCGGCCAAAGGGCTGAATCCAGGGGCGATCAGCACGTTTTAAAGCACCCATTGGCGGACACTTGTTTTGCGACCCAAAACCCGGTCTAACCCGCCTGTTTTCACCGCCTTTTTCGTTGACAAATAACGCATCTATAGAGAGTAGACTCGCCCGTCATTATTTCTGCGGTTTTCGGCCCCGGGATTCTTTTAATTTATACAGGAAACTGGTGGTTTTTTAAGGGATTACGGGGTAGAATCCGGTAAAGTTTTTCCGAATTCGGGAGTGGTTCTCCAGACACGGCAGACCATTCCTTTTTTTGTCCCGTGATATTTCACTAGGTAAACTCTATGTTGGAATCCTATACAGGAGCGGCGATCCTTCTTTTCATGTCGGTTGCCATTGCCGTAGGCATGTTGGTCGCCACTTCGGTGTTGGGGCCCAAACGCAAATTCGCGGATAAAATGGAGCCATTCGAGTGTGGGGAAAGCCAGATCGTTTCTCCTTACCAGCGTTTTTCCGTTAAATTTTACCTGGTGGCCGTGCTCTTTATCCTGTTCGATATCGAAGCTGTCTTTCTGTTCCCCTGGGCCATCATTTACAAACAACTGGGGCTGTTCGGTCTGATCGAAATGGTGGTGTTCATCGTCATACTGGGCATCGGCCTGATGTATGTTTGGGTTCGGGGAGGGTTGGACTGGGAATGAGTGATACCACCATCATCCAAAAATTAAAAAACCAGTTTGGTGACAGGGTGCTGGAAGACCACACCTTCAGGGACGACCAGACCATCACTGTGAAAAAAGAATGCCTGTTCAACGTGGCAAAATACCTGCGGGATGAACCCTCGCTGGATATGGATTTTTTGATGGACCTGACCGCTGTCGATTACATGGACCGCAAACCGATTCGTTTTGAAGTGGTGTACCATTTCTTTTCACTGCAACACAATCATCGCTTCCGCGTCAAAGTTCCGGTGGATGAAGACGATTGCGTGGTGGATTCGATAACGCCCCTCTGGAAGTCGGTGAACTGGTACGAGCGTGAAGTTTGGGATCTATACGGGATCAAATTCAAGGGGCATCCCAACATGAAACGAATCCTGCTTTATGAGGAATTCAAAGGGCATCCCTTGCGCAAAGATTACCCCATCAACAAACGGCAACCCTTGATCGGCCCCATGAACTGAGGTTTTTGAAAAACAATGATCGTTGACTTGGCAATCACACTGGCCAAAGTATTTTTTATTTTGGCCGTCACCGTTGGCTTCTTCGCCCCTGTGCTCACTTGGGTGGAACGCAAGCAGAGCGCCATCATGCAGGATCGAATCGGCGCCAACCGCGCCGACATCATGGGGTTCACCGCGCTCGGCCTGTTTCACATTATTGCTGATGCCGCCAAAATGTTTTTCAAAGAGGATTTCATTCCGGATGGAGCGAACAAAGTCCTGCACACCCTGGCTCCGGTCATCGCGCTCGTTCCGGCCCTGCTCACCTTCGCCGTGATTCCGTTCGGCGGCCAATACAATTTATTCGGCAAAGAGGTCAACCTGGTGATCTCCGATCTTGACGTCGGACTGTTGTTCGTGTTCGCCATCGCTTCCCTGGCCACTTACGGGTATGTGGTCGCCGGCTGGAGTTCGAACAACAACTGGTCGCTCCTCGGCTCCATGCGCACCGCCTCGCAGATGGTGTCTTACGAAGTGACCCTGGGCCTGACCATCATCGGCGTGTTGATGGTGTACGGCTCGATGCAACTGACGCAGATCGGCGCCGCCCAGGAAAACTTTTGGCATTGGGGATTTTTCCTGCAACCTCTGGGATTTTTTATGTTCATGACGGCTTCCATCGCTGAGAACAAGCGCATCCCATTCGACAATCCGGAGGCCGAATCGGAATTGGTCGCCGGTTATTTCACGGAATACAGCGGACTCAAATTCGGTATGTTTTTCATGGCCGAATTCATTGAGATCGTGACCATCGCCGCCATCGTCACCATTCTGTTTTTTGGCGCGTGGCACATTCCGTTTGTCACCACCGCCACTCTGCTTTCGATTTTCGATTTTCTCGGCACCACCGGTTCCAACCTGGTCCTCATGTTTATTCATGTGGGCGTGTTTTTTACCAAGGTGTTGATCTTTATCTTCATCCAAATGACCATTCGCTGGAGCTTGCCGAGGTTCCGGTATGATCAGATTATGAAACTTGGATGGAAAATTTTACTGCCCCTGGCGTTGGCCAACATCGTGGTCACCGGGGTAGTCATTCTTGCGTTAAGCTAAGGAGCATCTCATGGCTTATTACGTCAATCGAAATATAAAGATGACCTGGTGGGAACGCATGTACATTCTCGCAATCCTTCATGGCATGCTGGTCACCCTGCGTCATTTCTTTGGAAATTTATTCGGTTTCATTCCGTTTTTACTGGGGCAGAAAAAACATCGGGAGATTTTTACCCTTTACTATCCGGAAGAGACCGCGAAGTACCCGATTGCCTACCGGGGCCGCCCGGTGCTCGCCCTCAACGAGGACAACCTGCCGAATTGTGTGGCCTGCGGGTTGTGCGAAATCGCCTGCCCCGCGTATTGCATTGACATCATTCCGGGTGAAAACAGTGGCAAGCAAAATAAAGTGGAACGTTATCCGATCGCGTTCACGATCGATTATGCGGTATGCATTTTCTGCGGTTTCTGCGAAGAGGCCTGCCCGGAAGAAGCTATTTACATGAGCGACAATTGCGACATCTCCATGCTCGACCGCAAAAAAATGAAATACAACATGGAACAATTGCTGGTCCCCGTCGCAGAATTAAAGGACCGCATGGATTTCTGCAGGGACATGTACGGAAAATGGAACTACTAATATTTTATCCTTTGGCCATTGCGTGCGTCGTGCTGTCGATGCTGGTGGTGTTCAACAGCAGCCCTATCGCGTCCGCGATGTCCCTGATCGGAATGATGTTGTGCCTGGCCGGAGTGTTTGTGGTTCTGCAGGCGCATTTTCTGGCGGCTTTACAAGTCATTATTTACGCCGGCGCCATCATGGTCCTGTTCATGTTCGTCATCATGCTCCTCAATTTGAGCGACGACGACAAGCAATGGGTAGCCCGCGAGCGAAATCTATTTTTGTCCGTCAGCGCCGGCGCTCTGATCCTCGGGGTTCTTTACAAATTCATTGATATCACTTCCGGCACGGAGTTCAATTCTCCAGCCGAGGTGCCGGATACTTTTGGCACCGTCCGCCAGGTGGGCACGACCCTGTTTACGGACTTTGTTCTGCCCTTTGAAGTGGCCTCCATCCTCCTGTTGGTGGCTATGATAGGTGCGGTGGTTTTAGCGAAATCGAAAGTGGACTGACTTATGGTGCCTTTATCTCATTGCCTGATTTTGAGCGCAACCATGTTTTCCATCGGTGTGCTGGGGGTCTTGATCCGCAGAAACGCCATCGTCGTGTTCATGTCCATTGAGATAATGCTCAACGCGGTCAATATTTCCCTGATCGCGTTCGACCGTTACATGAACCAGCATGACGGCCAAATTTTCAGTTTCATGGTGATCGCCGTAGCCGCGGCGGAGGTTTCGGTCGGACTGGCGATTGTGATCGCTGTGTTCCGCAACAAGCCCACGGTGAATCTGGATGAATTCAACCTGATGAAGTGGTAGGGACTTAATGAACTTGTCGCAATTGGCATTTCTAGTACCTCTGTTTCCGTTGATCGGTTCCATCATCAACGGATTTTTTGGGCTGAAAATCGGCAAGAAAGCGGTCAGCGCCATCGCCTGCGGCGGACCAGTGCTTTCCTTCATCGTCACGTTCATCATATGGGTCAGCCTGTTCTCACATCCGGAAGGCACGCCCTTCCCTGAACAAGTCCTCTTCACCTGGATTTCGGCGGGCAATTTAACCGTCGAATTCGGATTTCAGATCGATCCGTTGTCCATGATCATGATGCTGGTGGTGACCGGCGTCGGCTCCATCATCCATATTTATTCGATCGGTTACATGTACGCGGAGTACAGCTACTACCGGTATTTCGCCTACCTCAATCTGTTTTTGTTCTCCATGCTATTGCTGGTCATGGGCAACAACTTTTTGATCATGTTCATCGGATGGGAAGGCGTGGGTCTGTGTTCCTATTTTCTGGTCGGCTATTACTTTGAAAAGAAATCGGCCTGCGATGCCGGGCTCAAGGCGTTCGTGGTCAACCGAATCGGTGACTTCGCCTTCCTGATGGCCATTTTCTTCATTTTCCAGCAGTTCGGATCGATCGATTTCACCACGGTTTTTACCGCCGCTCCCAGCACTTTGATTTACGACGGAGAAACGGTGACGCTCATCACCATGTTTCTATTCATCGGCGCCACCGGCAAGTCGGCGCAGATTCCGCTTTACACCTGGTTGCCGGACGCCATGGAAGGCCCGACCCCGGTCAGCGCGCTCATTCACGCCGCCACCATGGTGACCGCCGGTGTCTATATGGTGGTGCGTTGCAACGCCCTGTTCAACCTGGCGCCGCTCACCATGATGATCATCGCACTGGTCGGTGGTGGCACGGCCTTGCTCGCAGCGACGATCGGCACCTGTCAATTCGATATCAAACGGGTGCTGGCCTACTCCACCGTCAGCCAGATCGGCTACATGTTCCTGGCGTGCGGCGTCGGGGCCTACACTGCGGCTATTTTTCATCTGGTCACTCACGCATTTTTCAAAGCCTGCCTGTTCCTCGGTTCCGGCAGTGTGATCCACGGCATGCACCATGAGCAGGACATGCGCAAGATGGGTGGATTGAAAGACCATTTCCCCATCACCTATGTCACGTTCCTGATTTCCACCATTGCCATTGCCGGAATATTTCCATTTTCCGGGTTCTTCAGTAAGGATGAAATCCTCTATCACGCTTTAATGGACGGCAATGTTATTTTCTGGGGCATGGGAGTCCTCGGGGCGTTCATCACCGCGTTTTACATGTTCCGCCTGGTGTTCATGACCTTCCACGGGCCTTCGCGAGTGGACCCGGACGTGCATCCTCATGAGCCGCCGGCGGTGATGACCCTGCCGTTAATCGTGTTGGCAGGACTGGCTCTCGTTGGCGGGTTGCTGGGCATTCCGCTCATCAAAGGCTGGCACGTTTTGCACAATTATCTGGAACCGGTTTTATATTTTGATTTACCGGCGGCCCTGCATGCTTCCGAACAAATGCTGGCGGACCATGGGCACTACGTGTCGTTCGCCGAATTGATTCACGAACATGAGCACCAGAGCCACAATGC
>SMVS01000114.1 GCA_004357435.1 Nitrospina sp.
CACCCGGTCCTGTTTTTTTCCTACCCAGCCGGGACGTTTGTTTAAAGTGAACTCTTTCCCCTCCCGATTGATCCATACCTGAACACCGGGGCGGCCGGAACGGCTGGACCGCAAAATCAGCAGGTCGCTCAGGGAATCACGATTCACCCTGCCAAAACGGGCCATCTGGATCCCGCCTTTTAAATTGGAAAAGTACTGCCGAGTGCGATCCAGATACCTTTGATCGTCGGGGTTCCTTCGCAACAGATCGCCGAGGCCGCAAGCGGGCAATAGCGTCGCTATCAGAATCCACAGCATCGTTCTGAAATATTTTTTAGGGCAGATTAAAGAATGCTTCATGCGATTGAGGCCTAAAGTTTTTTTCATGCAACAACAAGGTTCTTAAAAAATTGCCGGAGATGCAGAAACCGCTGACTCCAAAAGGCTGTCCCGGTGGTTTTTCTCAGCGCGCGTGAGGCCTTCCGCGACCCAGTTGCCCGCGAAACACTTTTCAAACCCGGCCCGCAAAGCAGAACGAACCCGCTCGAAACTGATTGGCTGGCCACAAACTGCGTTCAATGTGGTGGTGAACATTTTCATTTTTTCGATATCAGCCGCCCGATCCGCCGGACTGTCATAGCGCAAAATAGAATGAATATCCCCGGCGCTTGCCGCAATTGGGATGGACCCGTGTTGGAGGAACGCGCCCTGAGTTCGTCTTTGGGCACTGCCGATCAATTTTCTTTCATGAAACGTGATCTCACAATGATGCAATGAGGAAAAGCAAGCCGGCGACCGTTGGCCGGCGAGCTGTATTTTTTTTTGTCCGTTGATGCGGGCCTGGTCGATACCCAATTCGCGCAGACCCAACAACAGTGCCTGGCTGACCGCCGCAAAAGTTTGTTTGAGTCCTCCGGAAAAACGCGGATGGTCGACCGGGGCGACCAGGCAATAAGTCAATTCCCGGTGGTGCAGAAGAGCGCGGCCGCCCGTGGGGCGGCGGACACAAGGAATGCCCCGGCATTGTTCGAGATCCACTGTCCGCTCCAGGTTTTGGGCATAGCCCACGGTTAAAACCGGACTTTTCCAACCGTACAACCTTAAAGTAGGCGGCGTGAACCCTCTTGCGCAGGAACGCAACAGGGCTTGATCGATCGCCATATTCCAGTGGCCCCCGCCTAAGCCGTCCTCAATGTACCGCCAAGTGTCACTCATCATCCTCATCCGGCTCTAAGGTTTAGTTTTGACTCGCCCTGCTGTATTTTATAAACTTCAGGTACACGCAACCAACTCTAAAGTTTGTTTTTGACTCGCCCTACGGTATTTTATAAACTTCAGATGCGCGCCACTCCTGCAAAAATTTTTCAGCCTGCTCTACCATACTATAATAATCGTTTATGAAAAATTCAATTGCCGTCATTAAAAAATTGCTCCCGCTAGGGGCTTTTTGGTTGGTTGTCAATGCCGCCCCGGTTTTAGCCATTGAAGGTACGTCCGGCGCCAAAGACCTCAAGACCACCTGCCAGACGAGTTGCCACCAGGCCGAGAACCTGATTAAAGCCCACAGGCAAAAAACCACTCAGGAGAAATGCCGGGTCTGCCATGTCGGAGAAATTTCAGAAAAGTCTGGCAACCCGTTCAAACGGCATCCCCTCACCCCGGACAACCCACATTTAAACCGCAGGGTGCGGTCCCCCAGACCGCCACAGTTGATCGCTCGGCCGGTTGTGGCATCTCTAAAAAAGCCCTCTCAAAAAGCGCCACCCATTGCCAGCATGGCGCATGTCCCTGCCGGGGAGTTCATCATGGGCTCCAACGAACGCTGGGACGATGAATCTCCAGAGCACATCAGTTCGACCGGCGCATTTTATATCGATCTCTATGAAGTCACGAACTCGGATTACAAAAAGTTTAAAGACGCCACCCAACGCCCGGCCCCGTTCCATTGGCCCAACGGTGAAATCGCCCGAGACCAGGACAATCATCCGGTGGTTTACGTCAGCTGGTTCGATGCCAGGGACTACTGCCAATGGAATGGCAAGCGCCTGCCGACAGAACAGGAATGGGAAAAGGCGGCGCGCGGCGTGGCGGGGGATATCTACCCCTGGGGCAATATCTGGTCGTTGGATAAATCCAACAATCCATACAAGCATTCCACCGGAACGGAGCCGGTAGGCAATTACGCCAATGGCAAAAGCCCCTACGGTCTGCTGGATATGTCGGGCAACGTCTGGGAGTGGGTGGACAGCTATTACCTGCCGCATCCTGGCAACACCATCGCCAAAGCGGAATACGGCACGGACAAGCGAATCTTGAAGGGCGGGTCCTGGTTCGACTGTTTATCTTACGGGTGTGGTTTGAGCGCGCCCACGTTCAACCGGAGCTTCTTCAATCCTGAAGTTAAAAACAACAGTTTCGGATTTCGTTGCGCCAAATCCCCTTGAGCGGGAAGGTTTGAAATGGAATTTTCATTCTTCAATAAATCCAAAGAAGATTCTCCCGCCACACCTACCGGCCTGCGCCACAGCCGCAAGTGGATCGTCTGGATTTTATTCATTGCGTTCTGGGTTCTGTACTATTGGTGGCGATGACCCTCTGTCTCATTTCCCGGCACGTTGCCAGTATCGATGCGTGTTGAGGGTGGCATCACCGTTCAACAAGTCGAGCGGGTCATCATCGGCTTGGAGCAGAAGCAGGGTCTTGCGAAAGCGGAGAGTGTCGGTAGTATCTGCCAGAACCTCGGCCGGGCGAGCCGGTTCCTTTTTCTGGAAAGAGGCGGTCAGCAACTCCTCCCATCCCAGCGGGTGATGGGCAAAACCGGCGGATCGGGAACGAAAGATCAGAGATTTTTCCTGCCGGACAAATCCGGGAGCCAAGGACTCCGTTGCTTCGACCTGCGGCGAGGGTTTGTGCGGCACCCGGTAACGTATCGGATCAATCTTCAGGTGAAAGGTCGCTGTAAACCGCGCCATCCCAAACCGTGCCAGCACCAGGTCTTTATCGCGGGCATGAATCGTCTCCCAGTCGCCGCCGTTTGACAGCGGCTCGCCTGGCGAGTCCGGTCGGCGCAACTCCGGATCAAATTCATGTTGGCCTTGATAGAGGTAGGTCGTCTTGCGGTTGGCTTCGCGGGCTGGCTTCTGGCCCGGTTTCGTTGCTGGCGACGGAATGGCCTTTTCGCCTTTTTCCAAATGTGAGGACTGAGGCGATTCCAAACCTTTTTCCGACCGCATGGGAACCTGAATGGGCTCCAGACGCAACTCATCATCTGTCCCCAATGAGCAGGCTGATGCGAAAATTAAAATCAATCCCGCCCAGAGCCCCAAGGGCCATCCCTGCCCCCACAACATCTTCATTGAGAATGACCTCCGATAATCCCCGCGTCTAATTTTGATAAATGCATTTTTCATGGAAAACCGCCAAAATATCGAACACGAGCTTTAAAACGCCCGATTTCTTGACGCCCTCAAATTCTGTAAACCAAGCTATTCATTAATTTAACGCATTGGCACGCAGATTGCTTTTATTATTTAAAACAATCTTATCGACAAAATTTTGAATCGAGGCCATGACCGATGAATAGCGCCAAAAACCTGAATTTCTCTTTAGATCCGCAAGGAGTGCGTTTTCTGGAAAAACGCCTGCTGGCCGGTGAGATCAGCCCTCACGTGTTCAAGGATATTTTAAAGTATCAAATGGTCAAACAATATTTTCAGGACTACGCGCATCCCTTCGCCCGGGTGTGGCGACAAATAATGAATTTCATAACAACCCGCTTAAACTTTATCCAAAAACCATCACCCACAATGGCAGAATCCGCATCGTCCGGCGAATTGAAAGATATATTCAGCAGAGCGCACCACAAACATTTTTAGGATAACCCACACTTTTATTTTTAACAGGTACGGCTTTCCCCGCTCCCATTTTTTTCTGATTTTATTATCCATCCTGCCTTTAGATTGTTAGAATAGCCCCGCACTATTTTGAGATAATTGTTCTTTCCTATTCGGCAAGCCTTTTAAAAAGATTGATCATGACTTTTGACGACATCACCGGGTATTTAACCCAGGGTAGCGGCTACATCCTGCAAACATTCATCGTGATCTTCATTGCCCTGCTGGTCGATTTCGCGCAGAGGATGGTGCTGAAGCGCCTGCAGGTCCAAGCCCTCAAGACTAAAAACCTGTGGGATGACGCCATCCTCGACGCCTTGCGCAAACCGGTGAGCCTCATCATCTGGGCCATGGGGGTTTACATGGCGACCCAGATCATTCAAGCCGCCACCCAGGCTGTCATTTTTAACGCCATGGGCGCTCTGCGCGATGCTGTCATCATCGTGGCTCTGGCCTGGTTTCTGGTCCAATTGATCGGCCACAGTGAACGCAACATCCTTGAGAAAAAAGAAGACGCCGACAAAACCACCGTGACCGCCATAGGTAAATTACTCCGGCTTTCGGTGGTGGTCACTGCCGTATTGGTGGCCCTGCAAACACTGGGGTTCAGCATTTCCGGCGTGCTGGCTTTCGGCGGGATCGGCGGCATCGCGATCGGGTTCGCCGCCAAAGACCTGCTGGCAAACTTTTTCGGCGGCCTCATGATTTATCTCGACCGCCCCTTCGCGGTCGGCGACTGGATTCGTTCCCCGGACCGCAATATCGAAGGCACGGTGGAAAAAATCGGCTGGCGCCTCACCTTGATCCGCACTTTCGACAAAAGACCTCTTTATGTGCCCAATTCAATTTTCACCCAGATCGCCGTGGAAAACCCGCAACGCATGCTGAACCGGAGAATTTATGAAACCATTGGGCTCCGTTATGACGACGCTTCCAAAGTACGGGAAATTGTGCGGCTGGTTAAAGACATGCTGACCCACCACCCGGAAATCGACACCAGCCAAACCATGATCGTCAATTTCAATAAATTTGCTTCTTCGTCCATGGATTTTTTTATATACACGTTCACCAAAACCACCAACTGGATTCATTACCATGAGGTCAAACAGGACATCCTGCTCAAAATTGTTGACATCATAGAGCAGGAGGGAGCCGAGATAGCCTTCCCCACCTCAACCATCCACCTGGCCGACAAGGAAATATTGAAAAATTTTGAATCTCCTACTTGATGGATTGGATACCCCTACCCGGTTTTTCAATTGGTTTGCACAGGCCAAAACTCCTTGGTGGCAGGGGCCGGAATAGCGTTTGACAACCTTTGGGGCGATTTGTACACTGTGGACGCTTTGAGAACATTCATTGCATTCGATGTTCCGCCTTTTGTCTTAAAGACCGTCGCAGAAATTCAAAACCGGTTTAAATCCCTGGGCTTGCGCGCCTCCTGGGTGGTGCCAGCCAATATGCATTTGACGCTTAAGTTTCTCGGCGAAATTGATCTCGGAAGGGTTGCTGAAATCAGGGAAGCGCTTCCGCGAAAGCTGTCCAGGCTGTCCGGGTTTCAAGTTTGCTTGAGCGGTGTCGGGGTTTTCCCGAACCTGAGCCGGCCACGAGTGTTGTGGATCGGACTCAAAGATCAAACAGGCGCGCTGGAATCCCTGCAGTCCAAGATAGAGGAGGCTCTGTCCGGCCTGGGATTCCCCAGAGAAACCCGGCCCTTTGCACCGCATCTCACTTTGGGACGGATCAAGTCGGTCCGGGATAAAACCCGGTTGCGGAACGAGTTGCAATCCATCGGGAAAATCGAGCCCCGGACATTTGAAGTGAGGTCCATCAAGCTGTACAAAAGCCGGTTGACTCCTGAAGGATCCCTCTATACCGTATTGGAAGAATTTAATTTGAAGCATTGATGGCACTGGCCACGCAACCCACTGCAAGGAGAACACATGGCGGCAAACGACGACAGGGGAAAAGCGCTGGACCTGGCTCTTTCCCAAATTGAAAAGCAATTCGGAAAAGGTTCCATCATGAGATTGGGCCAGGCGGAGGCCCAAAAAAATATTGAGGTTATTTCCACCGGATCGATCTCTCTCGACAGCATCCTCGGCGTGGGGGGCATTCCCCGCGGCCGGATCACCGAGATATACGGTCCGGAGGCCTCGGGAAAAACCAGTCTCGCCCTGCACATCATTGCGGAAGCTCAAAAAGCCGGTGGCGTGGCCGCTTTTATTGACGCCGAGCATGCGCTGGACCCGAAATACGCTCAGAACCTCGGCGTGCAATTGGACGATCTGCTGTTATCGCAACCGGACACCGGGGAACAGACCCTGGAGATCGCCGAAGTGCTGATCCGCAGTGGCGCGGTGGATGTCGTCGTGATAGACTCCGTCGCCGCCCTGGTTCCCAAGGCGGAATTGGATGGCGACATGGGCGATTCGCATATGGGGTTGCAGGCACGGCTCATGTCCCAAGCCATGCGCAAACTCACCGGAGTGATCAGCAAATCCAAAACGTCCCTGATTTTCATCAACCAAATTCGCATGAAAATCGGCGTGATGTTCGGCAGTCCCGAAACCACCACCGGGGGCAACGCCTTGAAGTTTTATTCTTCGGTGCGGCTCGACATCCGCCGCATCGCCGCCCTCAAGGATGGAGATAAAGTGATCGGCAACCGCACCCGCGTGAAAGTGGTCAAAAATAAACTGGCGCCGCCTTTCCGCGATTGCGAGTTTGACATCGTTTTCGGAAAAGGCATTTCCAAAGCCGGCGATCTTCTCGACCTGGCCGTTGCCCACGAGATCGTGGCCAAAAGCGGAACATGGTTTTCCTACAAAGAGGAACGCATCGGTCAAGGCCGGGAAAATTCCAAAAATTTTCTGCTGGACCATCCCGATATGATGCAGGACATCGAAAACCAACTCCGTGAGAAACTGGAGTTGCCCTCACCGCAAAAAGCACCGGCACCGCCGCAAGAAAAATCCGGCAAAGACAAGAAAAAGTCTGCCTCCTAGGCGGCATCGCCATGCCGGACCATTTCAAAGAGGCAAAATCACGGGCCCTCCGTTTTCTCACGTATCGCGACCGCAGTGTGCAGGAAGTTAAATCACATCTGGCAAAAAAAGAATTTTCTCCTCCGATTGTAATACAAGTCCTCGAGTGGCTCGTGGATTTGAACTATCTCAACGATGAGCGGTTTGCCCAGCAATGGGGCCGGTTCCGATTGGAATCCAAAAAATGGGGGAAATACCGTCTCCAGCAGGAGCTCCTATCCAAAGGTCTGGACTCGGAATTAGTTGAAGAAACTCTGAACGGCCTTTACAATAAAGTTGACGAGTTCGAACTGGCCTTATCCTGCGTGGCGAAAAAACTGCCCGCCCTGAAAGGTCTGGACCTTCAAAAAAAAAGACGGCGCATCGCTCAATTCCTGCAACGCAGAGGATTCAGTACGGACGCCGTTTTTAAAGTATTGGGCCACCTGTTCCCTTATTGATTCCAACAGGGTAATTTTCAGCGGCCCCTCGGTCCCATGCCTAATTCTGAATACAGGATGACAGATTAATGACTATGTTAACCCCACTTCCCGACCCGGTGTTTGCATCCATTGGTTTTGTGTTCGGCCTTTTGGTCGGCAGTTTTGCCAATGTCTGCATCTCGCGTCTGCCCAAAAAAGAATCGGTGGTTTTCCCCGGCTCGCATTGCCCCTCATGCAATGCCGGTATCCGCGCGACGGACAACATCCCGATCGTCAGTTACCTGATATTGAAAGGCCAGTGCCGTTCCTGTGGACAGCCTATTTCCGCTATTTATCCCGCCATCGAGATGATCACGGGTTTGCTCATGGCATCGGTCTTTTACAAATTCGGCCTGAGCTGGGAATGCCTGATCTTTGCCATAGTGGTTCCGGCCCTGGTGATCATCACCGCCATCGACATCGAACACCAAATCATTCCCGACGTGATCACGCTTCCCGGAATCGTTTTGGGCCTCGCCGCGGGCACCTATCTCAATGGATTTTGGAACAGCCTGATCGGTTGTCTGCTGGGCGGCGGTTTGTTTCTTCTGCTGGCGGAAGTCTATTTTAAATTGCGTAACACTGTGGGCATGGGGGGAGGCGACATTAAATACATTGCCGCCGCCGGAGCGCTACTGGGTTGGATTCAGGTCCTTCTGGTGATTTTCATCGGCGCCCTGGCCGGTGCGATCTTCGGCGCCATCGGCATGTCTTTCAAAAAACTCGACTTCTTGAGCAAAATTCCGTTCGGCCCCTTCCTCGCCCTGGCCACGCTCATTTCAATATTTTTTGGCAACGATATTTTATCTCTTTACCTCAGCACCATGGGTATGGAAAGATAGGATCTCTGCCTTGCTTCTAACAAAAATAATTTAATTGGACCGGATCATGAAAAATTCATCTAAAGAGATCGTCGAAGAACATTTGGAAATTTCCACCAAACCTGGCGAGATGGCCTCTCAAATCCAAAAGCTTGTTGAAACCCTGCAAAAAAACAAAAAGGATATTCTGGCCCTGAAAGCCATGTTGTTTGCCGGAATCATTCTACTCATGGGAGGGTTTTTCTATTACAACAACACCGTTCAACAAATCCGGATGCAAGCCCTGGACGCCAACTCCCATTTGCGCCAGAGTCAAGGCGACCTCAATACCATGGCCGTGCAAAAAGGCATCTTCCAAGAGATTCAATCCCTAAAAACAGCTGTCGACAGCCTTGCTAGAAAAAATGCCGCGGGCAATGGCAATTATGTGGAACAAGCTGTGGTGGGCATGAACAGCACCCTGACACTGCTCAGGGATGAACCCTCAAAAGTCAGGGAACTCACCCTGCAGGTGCAACGAACCTCCCGGGAATTTTTAAAGAGTTACCAAACCCACAACATCTCAACATCGAATAAATAACGGCTCACCGGACTGCGAAAATTTCATTCATTTCTTTCAGGTCCGTGTTCTCCAGTTTCCAGCCCACGGCTTTTAGATTTTTCTCGACCTGACTCTCGTTTTTAACACCCACCAAAGCGGTGGTGATTCCAGGTTGCTGAATCACCCAGCGGATCGCCGCTTCGGCGCACGTCTTGTCCAAGCGGGCAGCAACGGCTTTTAGCCGGTCCACTTTCGCGATATTGTTGGCAAACGCTTCACCCGTGAACTCGCCTAAAATCCCTTTACTGCGCCAATCCGCAAACCGGGTGTCTTTGTCATACTTGCCGGTCAACACGCCCGACGCCAGCGGACTGTAAGCAATGATACCGATATTGTTTTTCATGCAGAACGGAACGGATTCATTTTCTATGGTTCGCTGAAGCAGACTGTATTCCGGTTGCAGGGAAACCAGGGTTCCCGCCGGCAAGCACTCTTGCATTTGTGCGACGGAATAATTGCTGACCCCGAAGTATCGGATTTTTCCCTGGCTCTGAAGCGCCAGCAAGGCTTCCATGGTTTCCGCCTGCGCCGTGTTGACGTCCGGCCAATGAACCTGATACAAATCAATATAATCGGTGTCCAGCCGTTGCAAGCTCCGCTCAACTTCTTTAAAAATGGACTCCTTGCCGGCATTTTTTTTGATCGACCCCAACGCTTCTTTTTCCCACACCAACCCACATTTCGTAGCCAGGATCACTTTATCCCGAACCGATTTCAAGGCTTGCCCCACCAGTTTCTCGGAATGACCAAACCCATAAACCGGCGCCGTATCGAAAAAATTGACACCCAGATCGTAGGCCTTGCGCAGGGATTTTAAGGAAACTTCCTTGCCTTCAGTGGACCAAAATGGAGCGCCGCCAATTCCCCACGCCCCATACCCAAAGACGGACACCTTCAGGTCGCTCGAACCTAATTTTCTATATTCCATATACCGTTCCTTCCCGATTTGATTTAAACTGATGGGTGAGTGGAACGATAACATTTTACACTCCCCGGTGAAATCAAAAATCGCCAGATTTCACCGTCAACCATGAGCGAGAAATTTAAGAATATGAAATCGTTACTTCGGGTTTTGAGTTACATGAAACCCTATAAATACCAGGTGGTTTTGACACTGGGTTTCGCGATCCTCACCACCCTGCTCGACTTGGTTCCGCCCTGGTTGATCAAATTAATTGTCGACGATCTCGTTGAGGGAACCCAGGGGAACGCTCTCTATTGGGTCGTTCTGACGCTGGTCCTGGCTTACCTGGGAAGAAACTATTCCAACTACAAGCGGATTCTGATCAACAACACCCTCGAACAGAAAGTGGTGTTCGACATTCGCTCGCATGTTTACCGGTCTTTGCAAGCATTGTCTTTGAACTATTTTGAAAACCGGTCGACCGGCGAGATCATGTCCCGTGTCAACGACGACGTCACCCACGTCGAACGAATTTTTGTGGACGGAGTGGAGCAGATGGTCACGGCAGTTCTGACCCTGGCCGGGATCATGGCGATTCTGTTCTGGCTCCATTGGAAACTGGCGTTGGCGTCGTTGATCCCGATTCCTTTTCTAATCATGGGGGCCTGGCGATACACCCATCGCGCCCATGACTTGTACCATCAGGTGCGGGAGCGTGCCGCCAAAATGAACGGTATTTTGCAGGACACTCTGTCCGGCATCAAGGAGACTCTCGCCTTCAACCGGCAACTGCACGAGATCAGCCGGTTTGAAAAACGAAGCGACGACTATTGCCGGGGCACTCTGGCCGTGATGCGCCTGTGGGCGGTTTATTCACCCTCCATGATGTTCATGGGTTCACTGGGCACCACCGTTATCATCCTCTATGGCATCGGGCTGGTGCGTGCCGATGAAATCTCGGTGGGCACCCTGGTGGCTTTCATCGGTTACCTCGCTTTATTTTACACTCCCATCAATCAGCTCCATTCTCTAAACCACATGCTCCAACACGCCCTGGCTTCCGGCGAACGGTTGTTTGAAATTATCGACGCGCCCCCTGACGTGAAAGAAGATCCGGAACCCATCCTGCCCACCACCAATGTGCAGGGACGCATCGAGTTCGATCGAGTCTCTTTTTCCTACGTCAAACCCAAGCAGGTGATCAACGGAATTTCATTTGACATCGAAGCTGGAGAAAAAATTGCGCTCGTGGGGCACACCGGGAGCGGCAAATCCACCCTCATCAAACTGCTCATGCGCTTTTACGATGTCGACGCAGGAGACATCAGGATCGACGGGCACTCGCTGAGAAAACTGTCCTTGTCCTATTTACGCGAGCAGATCGGACTGGTCTCACAGGAGCCATTTTTATTCAACGGTACGGTGGTAGAAAATATTCGTTACGGCAACCTGAATGCGTCCCAGGAGCAAATCGAACAGGCGGCGAAGGCCGCCAACGCGGAAGATTTTATTGTAAATTTATCGGAGGGTTATGAAACGTTAATCGGAGAACGCGGCGTGAAACTGTCGGGAGGGGAAAGGCACCGTCTGGCCATCGCCCGGGTCTTTCTCAAGGACCCGCCTATTCTGATACTGGACGAGGCCACCGCCTCGGTGGACACCGCGACCGAATTTAAAATCAAGGAAGCCCTGCGCAAATTGATGGCCTACCGGACGACCTTGATCGTCGCCCATCGCCTCTCGACACTGGAAGACGCGGACCGGGTGTTGGTTTTAAAGGATGGTAATTTGGTGGAAATCGGAACGCACGAGGAATTGATTCAGTCCGGCCCCGTTTATTCCAACTTATTTCGCTCCCAACTGCACTTGTAGTTTTCTGGACTTGATGGAAGAGTCATTCGTCTTCTGTCTGGAACACTCCCATATTTCGGAATTTTTCCTGACGGTGCCGGGCCAGCTGTTCGGGGCTCGAATCCGACAAGGCCTGCAGGGAAAGCCGCAAAGCCTTTTTAAGAAGTATGGCCGCGCGTTTGGGATGACGGTGCGCCCCACCGAGCGGTTCTTTCACAATTAGGTCGATCACATTCAATTTGATCAGTTCCTGTGAAGTCAGGCACAATGAATTGGCCGCCTGTTTCACCTTTTCCTTATCGTCCCAAAGAATGGACGCGCAGCCCTCGGGAGAAATGACCGAATAGACGGCATGCTCGAGCATCAGCACACGGTTGGCGACCCCGATCGCCAAGGCTCCGCCACTTCCCCCTTCACCAATCACCACACTGATCACCGGAACTTTCAGGGTGGACATACCATAAATATTTTGCGCAATGGCTTCCGACTGGCCGTTCTCTTCCGCATCAATTCCAGGATACGCGCCGGGAGTGTCGATGAAGGTGATAATGGGAAAATTAAATTTTTCCGCGAGTTTCATCAAACGGAGCGCTTTACGGTATCCGGCCGGTTGCGGCATTCCAAAATTTCTAAAAATCTTTTCTTCCGGCGCTTTGCCCTTTTCATGGCCTATCACCATCACCGTTTGATCGTCAAATTTAGCGAACCCGCTGACGATCGAAGCGCCCAATCCGCCATGCCGGTCCCCCTGCAGTTCGTTGAAACAGGTGAAGATCAGCTGAATATAATCGAGGGTGTGAGGCCGGTCGGGGTGCCGCGCCACCTGGGTTTTTTGCCAACCGTTCAGGCCGTGGAAAATATCCCGTTTCATGTGACGCAATTTCTTTTTGAGCTTGTGGATCTCGTGGGTGATATCGCCCACGCTATCGTACATGTGCGTCAGGGAATCCAACTCGCGGATCTGGTTTTCCACGGCGAATATGTCACGTTCAAAATCGAGAATTTTCGGCCTCCTTCCAATGTTTTAAATGGCCCGCGGCAAACTGGGAATCCGTTCCAGCGGGTAGCCGATCAATAAAATCCAAAAATGGGGTAAATCAAATTTTTCAAAGCCGCCGATTCACTCAGGGCCTGGGCGCCTTCAGAACCGATTCGATTCTGCCCCAACCGCAGGGACTCCAGTTGGGTCAGCGTTTGTGTCTCGGCCAGGGCCAAGGCTCCGTCATTGCCAATGACATTGTAATTCAAATCCAGATGTTTAAGCCCTCTCAACATTTTAGACTGCGCCAGGGCAACGGCTCCCCGGTCCGTAATATGATTTCCCGCCAACTTGAGGGAAGTCAGATTTTTTAACTTCGAAGATTGGGCCAGAGCGATGATAGCTTCATCACTGAGATTGTTGTGGCTCAAATCCCATTCCTGAATCCCATCAATATAAGGGGACTCCAGCAGGGTGAGCAACCCCAAATCACCGATGTAGCTGTTGCCCAGGTCTTCCAAGGCGCCCGTTTGGCTCCACAACTGAATTTTATGGCGAAACCTGAATTTTTGCCAGGCCAAATTGCCCGCTTTGCCCAGCTTGTTATAGGCCAACTGCAAACGGGAGAGCCGATTCAATTTTTTGGAATGGGTGAGGACTTGGACTCCCTCATCTCCGATGAAGTTATAATTCAGGTTCAATTCCAGAATATTCTTGAGCGTGTCCGACTCCGCCAGCGCCTTCGCACCCTCGTCCCCGATTCTATTGTGGTAGAGATTCAGCACCTCCAGCTGTGTCAGGATTTTCGATTCGGCGAGATAACGGGCACCGCGGTCCGTCACCTGATTGTTTTCTATATACAACTCTTTCAGCCCACGGAGATTTTCTGATTGGGCAATGGCCCGCACACCCGCATCTCCCACCCCCCCCTTATAAATCTTCAACGTGGTGATGCTTTTCAGAAGCGGCAACGCCGCCAACCGCTCCGCTCCTTCATCCCCGATCAGCTTCTCATTCAGTTTCAGAGATTGATTGTTTCTTCGCAACTTTTTTTCTATATAACTTTCAAGTTGATCTGGAGACAGGGGCATAGACGCCGCCAGTGAGCCCACAAAAATAAAAGGCATAACGTAGCCCATCCATTTGAAGATTTGCATAGGGATTACTTTTGAATTCGAGTTGAGTTTGGAAACCCTTGGGGTATTGAATCTATTTTATCAGGAGGCTTCACTGGTTTTCAATGGCCTTGAGGCGTTTTTCCAGCGCCCGGATTTTGCGTGACAATTCAGGAAGTTTGGAGAAAACGGAAACGGACTTTTTCCAGGGAATCGCCGGGGCCGCGGGGGAACCGCCATACATCCCAGGCTTGTCCAGGCTTTTATGCACTCCCGATTGCGCCGCCAGAATGATCTGGTCTCCCAGAGTCACATGATCCGCGACACCCACCTGGCCCGCCAGAATGACGTGATGCCCCAATTTACAACTACCGGCCACGCCCACTTGCGCCACCAGCAGGGAGTGTTCCCCGATCTCACAATTGTGCGCGACCTGCACCAGGTTGTCGATTTTAACCCCCGTCTTCACCACGGTTTCCCCAAAAGCGGCCCGGTCAATGCAGGAGTTGGATCCCACTTCGACATCGTCTTCGATCACCACGCGGCCCACCTGATTGATCTTAACATGGCGACCTTGCTCATCCGGAATGTATCCAAAACCATCCACGCCGATCACCACGCCGGCATGCAGGATCACCCGGTTGCCAATCACGGTGTCATGGTACAAGGTCACATTGGCATGTAGGGTCACCTGATTTCCGATCTGGCATCCGTCATACACCACGGTTCCAGGGTGCAGGACCGTGTCGTCCCCCACCCGGACGTTTTTCCCCAAATACACAAAAGGCGAGAGGGTGACGTTTTTCCCCAGGGTCACATTTTCTAAAACTACCGCCTCGGGAGAAATGCCCGGCTCGAGGCGGAGATTGGGACGAATTATCGCCAGGATTTTTGCAAATGCCAGAGGCGGGTTGGGGTGGATCACCTGCGCCATGTCCAATTCCAGAGGAGCGCTCACAATCACTGCGGAGGCTTTACTGGTTTCCAATTTAGTTTGAAGTTTTTTATCCGTTAAATAAGTGATGTCCCCCGCCTGGGCGAACTCGATTCCGTTGACCCCGGAGATTTCCTGAGCCGCGTCGCCCTGTATGGTTCCGCCAACACGGGCAACAATTTCTTGCAATTTCATGACACCTCTTTTTTGGAATTTGGTTTTAAAGAATGAGATCCTTGTCGATAGGGGTCACCAACCCGTCCACCAATTGCAATACCCGACCCATCCGCCGGGCGATTTTCTGACTGTGGGTCACAATCACGAAAGTCTGATTGAATTTTTCGTTCAACTGAATCATCAGATCCATGAAGGAATCGCTGGCATTGGAATCCAGGTTGCCCGTGGGTTCGTCAGCCAGCAATAAATCCGGTTTGTTCACCAAACTGCGGGCTAATGCCACACGCTGAACCTCGCCGCCGGAAAGCTCACCGGGCTTATGATACAAACGATCTTTCAAGCCCATTTGTTCCAGGAGATTCTCCGCCTGCTCCCGCACATCCTTCTCATTTTTATTGCCGATCCATCCCGGAAACATGGTATTTTCCAAGGCCGTGAAATCTGGCAATAGATTATACATCTGAAATACAAAACCGATATGCTTGTTGCGGTATTCCTCCAGAAACCCATTTTTCTGCGCAAAAATATTTTCACCTTTAAAAAGAATAGTTCCCGATTGCGGTCGATCCAGTCCACCCAAAATGTGAAGGAGCGTGCTCTTGCCCACGCCGGAGGCGCCGACAATGCCTAGAATTTCCCCCGCTTGAATCACCAATCCCGCGCCCGTCAACACGTCCAGGGACTTGTCTTTAATTTTATAAGACTTAAAGACATTCACCGCTTCGATCAGGGGTTTTTCAGTTTTCACCGAATCACTCATGGCGCAATTCATCCTTCCGATCTAGACGGACTCTTTGAGTTCCTGCTGAATCACTCATAACGCAACCCATCCACCGGGTCGAGACGAGACGCTCGCCAGGCCGGGTACAGTGAAGCGGCAAAACAGATCACTATCGAAAAGATAATGATGAGAAAAGAATCGAAATACTGAATTTCAGAGGGCAGTTCGCTGAGATAGTATACGTCGCTGGGGAAGGCCTTGATGCCGAACAGGTTTTCAATCCCACCGACAATTTCATTGATATTGGGGACGATGGTGAACCCGGCCAGACAACCCAGCCCGGTGCCGGTCAAGCCGATCACCAATCCCTGCAGACTAAAAATCTTCATGATGCTCATGCGGGAGGCGCCCATGGCCATCAAGATGGCGATGTCCTTCGTTTTATCCATCACCACCATGAATAATGTGCTGATGATATTGAAGGCGGCGACCAGAATGATCAAAATCAAAATGATGAACATAACGATTTTTTCAAGCTTCAGCGCTGAAAAAAGATTTTTGTTCATCTGCATCCAGTCCCGCGCCAGATAAGGAAACCCCAGCTTACCCTGGATAATGCCGGCAATATCCGCCGCGGCATCAATCTCGTACACCTTGATTTCGATTCCGGAAACCTTGCCACGCAACCCAAACATCTGTTGCGCCGAGGAGAGAGAAACAAAAGCCATGTTGGCATCGTATTCATACATCCCCGATTCAAACAGCCCCACCACCTGCACCATTTTTAAATTTGGAATGATGCCCAGAGGGGTCATCCTCACGGTGGGGGAAACCATGCCGATGATATCCCCCACCGACGCCCCCAGAGAGCGGGAAAGCTCATGGCCCAATATGATGCCCTTGCGTTTTATTTTTGAATTCGAAGAAGGCGCACTTTCCAGATCGCTCAGCGTTCCTTCAACCAGGTTTTTCTGGAGGTCGGAGACGTTGCCTTCCCGTTTGGGATCGACTCCCCGAATCACCACGCCCGAGGTACGGTTTCCAAACGACAGCATCACATGCTTCAAAATAAATGGCGCGGCATCTTTCACCTGCGCCACTGTTTTGACCTCACGAATAATCTTTTCGTAATCCACCATGCCGTCCCGGTCAAAACTGGTGATCACAATGTGGCTGTTGGTTCCGAGAATTTTATCGCGCAGGTCTTTGCCGAATCCGGTCATCACGGCAATCACCACAATGAGCGCCATGACCCCCAAAGCCACTCCACCTATGGATATGAGAGTGATCAGGGAAATGAATTTCTGGGATTTTCTGGAAACCAGTTGACGGAGACTGACACGGAATTCGTATTTCATAGTGAGCAGAGAAAAGGATTAAAGGTTTTCACTATAATACAACGAGGACAGGCGAAAGCTCAGGCTTCTTTTTTTAATTGCGGAAACAAAATCACATCCCGGATGGATTGCGAATTGGTGAACAGCATGACCAACCGGTCAATGCCGATCCCCTCGCCCGCCGTGGGCGGCATCCCATATTCCAGGGCACGGATAAAGTCGTGGTCCATCCAGTGCGCCTCTTCATCACCGGCCTCTTTTTGGGCCACTTGTTGCTGGAAACGTTCTTTTTGGTCGATGGGGTCGTTCAACTCGGTGTAGGCATTGGCAATTTCTTTTTGCCCGACAAACAATTCAAAACGCTCCACCAAATTGGGGTCGTCCTCTCTTTTCTTGGACAAGGGAGACAACTCCAAAGGGTAATCGGTGATGAAGGTCGGCTGAACGAGATGGTGTTCCACGAAGTGGTCGAATAATTTTCCCAGCACCTTTCCAAAGTTGTCTTTTTTATCCAGGGGTACTTTGTTTTTCAGCGCATAGTCCACTGCTTTTTCCTGGGTGGCGATCGCTTCGGGGGGAATCTGCCCCACTTCGATTAAACTTTGCTGGAAGGTGTAGCGGTCGAAGGATCGGGAAAAATCAATGGTGGCTTCTTTCGTTTCGCCGTCTTCTTGATAAGAACAAGGAAAACTAAGTGTGCCGAAGACTTTGTTTCCCACAAACCGGAACAGCTCCTCGGTCAACACCATCAAGTCTTGGTAGTCCGCATAGGCGGTGTAAAACTCCAGCATGGTGAATTCGGGGTTGTGCTCGGTGGAAATTCCTTCGTTGCGAAAACTTCGGTTGATCTCATAAACCCGTTCCAGACCCCCGACCACCAGGCGTTTCAAATACAGTTCGGGGGCCACCCGCAAATACAGATCCATATCGAGCGCGTTGTGGTGGGTTTTGAAGGGACGCGCCGTGGCCCCGCCGGGAATGGAGTGCATCATGGGGGTTTCCACTTCCAGGTAATGGCGCTCATTCAAAAACTCACGGAGGGCCTGGATAATTTTACTGCGGGACACAAACACCTCCCGCACCCCGGGATTCACAATGAGATCCACGTAACGTTGCCGGTACCGAAGCTCGACATCCTTGAGGCCGTGCCATTTTTCGGGCAAAGGCAAAAGAGATTTGGACAGCAACGTGATCTGCTTGCTGAAAATCGTCAGCTCACCGGTTTTGGTTTTGGACAACCGGCCCTGCACGCCAATGAAATCTCCGATATCAAACCTCGAAAAGTTCTCATAACTTGCTTCGCCGATATCATCTTTTTTAATGTAAACCTGAATTTGCCCGGTGCCATCTTTGATATTGCAAAACGACGTTTTGCCATGCTTGCGGCGGGACATGATGCGACCGGCAACAACAGTTTCAAGGTTCTTTTCCTCAAGCTCTTCCTTGGTATTTTCCAGGTGAGGTTGGATCAAATCAGCAATGAAGGCGGTGACATGAAATCGATTGATATAGGGATTGATCCCCTTAGCCCGAAATTCGCTGAGTTTATCACGTCGAAGCTGGAGAAGATCGGTGGTTTCTTCCATGAAAATGAATGGGGAAAAATAATTTAGAAAGGCGGCCCATCGGAGCATGAAACAATTCCGAGTGCACTCTTGGAACCCTGCCCCTAACGGGCAACTTCCACATAGCGTGATTCGCGCACGACCGTGATTTTAATTTCACCGGGATAGGTGACTTCTTTTTCTATCCGCTTGGCAACATCCTTCGCCAATAAAGAGGCTTTTTCATCGCTGATGCCGCCGGGAATAACGATGATGCGAACTTCCCGGCCCGCCTGAATGGCGAACGTTTTTTCAACACCCTCAAATGAATCACCAATTTCTTCCAATTTAGACATGCGTTTGACATAGGTCTCGAGCATTTCCCGCCGCGCACCTGGCCGCGAGGCGGATATCGTGTCGCCAGCGGTCACTAGAACCGCGTATATCGATTCCGCTTCCACATCCTCATGATGAGCCGCAATGGCGTTCACTATAATCTTGTTCTCACCATACCGAGTGGCGATTTCAACTCCCAACTGCGTATGCGTGCCATCGGTTTGCCGGTCAACAGCCTTGCCGATATCGTGGAGAAGCCCGGCCCGCTTGGCCAATTGCACGTCCAGGCCCAATTCCGCGGCCATGCCGCCACACACCCAGGCAACTTCCTTGACATGCTGGAGCACGTTCTGGGTGTAACTGGTGCGGTACTTCAATCGCCCCAATAATTTAACCATGTCGGGATGAATGCCCTCGATCCCAACATCCATGACCGCCTGTTCGCCGGACTGGATGATACTTTGGTTGACCTCTTTCTTGCATTTTTCGACCACTTCCTCAATACGGCTCGGGTGAATCCGGCCGTCGAGCGTCAGCTTTTCCAAAGCCCGGCGGGCAATCTCCCGACGGATCGGATCGAATCCGGATAGCACCACCGCACCCGGCGTGTCGTCAATGATCAGATCAATCCCGGTACACTTTTCCAGCGCCCGAATGTTCCGGCCTTCCCGGCCGATGATGCGCCCCTTGATTTCATCGTTGGGCAATTCCACCACTGACACGGTGATTTCAGCCACGTGATCCGAGGCCAGCCGTTGCACAGCCATTGCAATAATCTTACGCGCTTCAGACTCCGCGTTGTTTTTGGCCGCCTCTTCAATTTTTTTAACTTCCTTGCTGGCTTCCAGACGGGCGGAATCAATCACCTGGGTTTTGATGGCCTCCTTGGCTTCCTTGGCTGTGTAGGAGCTGATGGTTTCCAATTTTTTAATTTCTTCAACAATCAACCCGTCATACTTATTCTTTTGCGCCACCACCTTCTTTTCATTTTCCTCAAAATCCCGTCTTCTGCCGTCGAAGCCTCGCTCCGCTTCCTGATTTTTCACAATGAGGAGGTTGAGTTGGATTTCCTTTTCCCGGCCGGCTTTTTCTTTATCCCGCAACTCCGACCACTGCAATTCCATTTCCTTTTTCATTTGAGCGGTGAGGGCGATTTTTTCTTCCCGCAATTCAACCTTGGCGGTTTTTTTAAGGGTTTCCGCTGCCTTTTCCGCTTCCTCGACTATTTTCAGCCCCAGACTTTCCGCTTCTTTGATTTTGAGTTCAGCAAAAATTTTTCGAAGATAGTACCCGGCGAGACAACCGACCACCAAAGCTCCGGCCACGCCCACTATCAAGGCTACGAAGTTGACTTGAATGTTGGAAATTTCTTGCATGTCTCGTCCTCAACTATCAACACTGGAGAGCGCGGCGGGCTCAGCAGTTCAATATCGAATTTTCAGTCACAATTTTTTGTACGGCCACATCCATCCCGGTTTGAGGGACGGTTTCCAAAACCTGAAACTCATACGCCACGCCCACTCGTACCGTGTGGGTGGCCAGTTTTCCCAGGAAACGATCGAAATACCCCTTCCCGTAGCCAATGCGTCCGCCCTGAACATCGAAGGCCACTCCGGGCAGGATCACCAGATCGAGAACCCCGGGGGCAACGAACTTTAAAAATCTCTGCGCCGGCTGGCGGATTCCGTAGAGACCCAAATCAAATTCAATATCCAATCCCGGCAGTTCCGAAACTTTTATCTCATCCGGGCCGGTAACGGGAACATAAACCCTTTTGCCCGACCGGATCGCCGTGGCGATCATGCCATCCGTTTGCACTTCATTTTTTTTGGACAGGTAGAACAACACCGCCGCCGATTTTTGATACACCCCCAAGCTCTCCAGATGGCCGGCAATCAGAGCGCTTTGGCGCTGGACCGTTTCAGGATCGAGAGCATCGCGCCTGCTCAATATTTCCTGCCGGACGGTGGCTTTGTCTGACAATGCATCCTCAACAGGCGACGGGACCTCAAGGGCCACAGTTTCCACCTTCATAACTTTTTTGGAACTCAACGGGACGACACGACCAGCCTGAGAAAGTGGCCGAAATGGACGGCTCTGCCATGCTAACGTTTAACGTGCCAAGCCGAAATCGAGGGATGAAGGAAAAGCGTGCCCACAAAAATCAACTTGAGCAAAAGACTCCGCCTTGATTGGGTGGTCAGGTTGTAATGATGTATACCTACTAAAAACGTATCCTCGATTCACGATCCGTTCATTATATTCAAAGTCAAATTCAGCGGAATTCTGAGAACCCACCATCCGCACGTCCCCTTAATAAATAAAATGCCTCTCCGCGATACCGTGGCAAAATCTATTTTTGAACCTGCCAAGGACAGGTGGGATCTCCGGTCACTGCTTCAGACTTCCTCTCGCGAGGCATGCACACCACAGCGATATTTCAACCCCTTTGTTTCATGTTGGCTCAAGAATTGATGTTACCCCGAGTACCGCAGGGAAGCACATTCCCAAATTTAATTCATCCTAGCATAACCCCATTTCCCTCTCAAGAGCTTTATCCTTACCTCTTCTTATCTTTAGCCTTATGGATTCGCTCCAACTGATCCTCCACATTTTTTACCAGCGAGCCTGCTTGCGTTTCCAATTCCCGGATGGAAGGACCGCTTTTCGGATTCGACTTCAAGGCTCCTTCTTTGGCGTCGAATAGATCCTGCGCGATGTTCAAAGCAGTCAACACGGCAAGATCAATGGTGGCGGTTTTCGATTGCGAGGGGGCCAGTTCCCGTATCTTGGAATCCACAAACCGGGCCAATTCATCCAGCTCCGCGGACGCTTCGGCCTTGACGTGATAGGTCTTGCCAAAAATAGTGATGGGCGTGCTCACAAAATTGTCCACGGTCAGTTCAGTTCAATATTATCCAGTTCCTGCAAAAGATTCTGGACCTTGTTTCGAATCTCAGAGCGATCCGACTCCATAACGCGATGAGCTTTTTCCAATGGACCCAATTTCTTCATCTGATCCTTTAACTCAGCCTCCGAGGAATTGAGTTTTTGCAACTGTTTCTGAAGGTCCGAGACGGTGCCTGACAAACGATCATTGTCTTCCAATAATTTTTGCGCTTCCGTAATCAAAACCGGAACCAGTTTCTCTAATTTTTCAATGTTTTTTTGGGCCATGGGCGAATCGTAGCACCGGGCCTGGGGGGTGTCAATCCGCTTTTACACACCCGAACGGGGATGGATTACTGGCGGAGTTGGGCGCCCAATTGATCGGCCAGAGCCTGCACAATCTTGTCGAAAATGGGATTGACTTCGGCGTCGGTGAGCGTTTTTTCAGGGGATTGAAACGAGAGGGCGAAGGTCAGGCTTTTCTTGCCTTTTTCAAGCTTTTTACCTTCGAATAGATCATAAAGATCGACCCGTTTAATCAACGGGATACCCGTTTGCCGGATCAAGTCGGTGACGGTCTGCGACGGCACGGTTTGGTCGAGCAAAATTGAGATGTCGCGGTAGGTCTCAGGAAATTTTGGTATCGCGCTGAATTTATGACTGCGGGGAGCCAACCGCGCCAAAGCCTCGACATTCATTTCAAAAACATAAACGCCTGGAGCCAAATCCAACCGTCGGGTCAGCGCCCCATTCAGTTGTCCCAACGAGGCCACGGGAGCGCCTGCCGCCAATCCTGCCAGTGATTTTTCGGCATCGAGAAACGAATGGGTGGACGGACAAAATTGCAAAGACACCTTGAACCCGCTCAACAGAAATTCCAACGCGCCTTTTAAATCATGATAATCATACGCCTTGCCGGTTTCCTGCCATAAACGGGCCGGCACCGTGCCGGCCATGAGCACTGCCAGGCTGGGAATTTCAGTGATGCCCGCCTTTCCCCGGAAATAAATATTGCCCTGCTCAAAAATCTGAATGGATTTCCGTCCCTTGTTGAGATTGCGCACCGCGGTTTGAATGAGACCCGGCAATAGGCTGGTGCGCATGGTGCCCAATTCGGAGTTGATCGGATTACTCAAGGGAATGGTTTGTGATCCGGTCGGCGCGAAAGCGCTTAAAAATTCCTGCGCCAATTCTTCTTCGATGAAACTGTAATTGACGGCTTCGGAAATTCCGCGATGGCTGAGCATTTCCTTGACGCGGCGGATGACGGTTTGCTGGCGGGTGGGTCGGACCGGGTTGAGGGTGCCCACCGGGTGCGACACCTTCACACTGCCATAGCCGTTGAGCCGGGCCACTTCCTCGATCAAATCAATTTCGCGGGTCACAGCCGGACGAAAATGCGGCACGGTCACCCGGTATGCCTCCCCGGATTTCTGTTCCTTCACGGCCATGCCCAGCGCCTTAAGGTGACCGGTGATGACCTCTGCGCTCAATTGGGTTCCCAGTATTTGATTGGTCCTAGATATTCTCAAATCGATTTCAGTGCGCTCGCGGGGGTTGGGATAAATATCGATCCGCCCCGAGCAAATTTCGCCACCGGCCAGCTCCTTGATCAGCAAAGCGGCTCTGCTTTGCGCCGTGATCACCGCTTCAATATCCACGCCCCGTTCGAACCGATAGGAGGAATCCGACCGCAGATTGTATTTTTTGGAACCTTTGCGGACAGTGACGGGATCGAAAAAGGCGCTTTCCAGCACCACCCAGCGGGTGTCGCGTGTGACCTGGCTGTTGGCGCCGCCCATGATGCCCGCCAGAGCCACCGGTTTATCCGCGTCGGAGATCACCAAAGCATCCGAATCCAACTTCAACTCGGAGCCATCCAGGCTGGCGAACGGTTCGCCCTGGTTCGCCCGGCGAATCACGATTTTGGAACCGGCCAACAAATCCCCGTCAAAAGCGTGCAGAGGCTGGCCGTATTCCATCAACACAAAATTGGTGATGTCGACGATGTTGTTGATGGGGCGCAGGTCCATCGCTTTCAAGCGATCGACCAGCCACTGGGGCGACGGGCCGGGCTTGACGTTTTCAATGACGATGGCCGCATAACGCGGGCACAGCAGGGGCTCGTCATTGACCACAGTGATTTTTTTATCCACCGGAGTGGACCCCATGGCCTTGGCCAGTTCTGCATTCGGGTCCGGCAGGCGGCATTCTTTTTGCGCCAGCGCCGCCACTTCGCGCGCCACGCCGATGTGGCTCAAACAGTAACCGCGATTGGGCGTGACGTTGAGTTCCGCCACCTCGGCATGACGGCCGTCGCCGAGGTCGACCGAATCCACGCCCTCAATCTCGAGTCCGCCCATGGTCAACAGGTCGTACAAATCCTGCGGCGCGAGTTGAGGATCCACAAACGTTTTCAACCAATCCAATTGAATTTTCATGCGGAAAAATTTCAGGCAAGGCAAGAATGGAATTCACTTCAAATCCCACTAATAAAATTGGGATTATAGGGGAAGTGCCGGTGAAATGCAAAAAAGGGGTTATACTGCCGATCCTTATGGAACTGACCGAACAAAGCATCCTCAAACTGTTGCATGAAAAGACCAGCCGGCCTTTGAAATCTTCCGAGTTGATGAGTACCCTGGCCATCCCCGAAACCCAACGCCGCCAGTTCCGCCACCTGGTCAAGGACATGGCGGCCGAGGGCACCCTGGTCAAACTGCGCGGCGGGCGCTACGGCCTGCCGGATGAGATGAACCTGGTCTCCGGCACCTTGCAGGGCCATCCGGACGGATACGGCTTCGTGGTGCGGGACGACAAGGAAGCGGACGTTTACGTCAACCGCCAGAAAATGCGCGGCGCCATGCATAAGGACCTGGTGCTGGTCCGGGTCGAATCGCATTCGCACGGCTTCACCCGCCCGGAGGGCCGCATCATCCGCATCCTCGAACGCAAAACCCAATCGCTGGTCGGCACCTTCGATTCACTGGGGCGGGACGGCTGGGTGGTGCCTATGGAGTCCAAATATTTTCAGGACATCTTCATCTCCGGCAAGGAGAAAAAAGGCGCCAAGGCAGGGCAAGTGGTGGTGGTCGACATTGTTGAGTTTCCCACCCGCAACCATCCGCCGTTGGGCCGCGTCACCCAGATCCTCGGTCACTCCGACGATCCGCAAGTGGAGCTGAGTTCCATCTTCCACAAACATCAGGTGCGCCACGAATTCCCACCGGCAGTGACGCACCAAGTGCAGGGCATCACCAGCGCTATCTCGGATGAAGAAAGAACCCGCCGGCGAGACCTCACGCAAGAATTGATTTTCACCATCGATGGCGAACGCGCCAAAGATTTCGACGACGCGGTGTCGTTGGTAAAAACCGGCAGAACCTACCGGCTGGGGGTGCATATCGCCGACGTCAGTCATTATGTGACCGAAGGCAGTGCGCTCGACCGGGAAGCGCTGGAACGCGGCACCAGCATTTATTTCGCCGACGGGGTGATTCCCATGCTCCCTTTCCAGCTGTCCAACGATATCTGCAGTCTCAAACCCGGAGTCGAACGGTTGACCCTGAGCCTGAGCATGGAACTCACCGAAAGCGGCGAGGTAAAAAATTGCGAGGTGTTCCCCTCCATCATCCGCAGTCAATTCCGCTTCACCTACAACCAGGTCGCCACCTTGCTGGCAAACGGGAACGCGCGCGGCAAAATCAAATCCGCGTTGCCCACCCTGCAACTCATGCACAAGCTCAGCCAAACTTTGCGCAAGCGAAGGTTCCAGGAAGGCAGTGTCGATTTCAACATTCCCGAGCCGGAAATTCTGCTGGACGCCGAAGGCCGAGTGACCGCCATCGGCAAGTCGGAGCACAATGAGGCGCATGAACTCATCGAGGAATTCATGTTGACCGCCAACCGCGTGGTGGCCCGTCATCTCCACGAGAAAAACGTGCCGGCGATTCATCGCATTCATGAACGGCCGGATGAGGACAAATTGCACCGATTTCAGGAGTTCGCCCAGGATTTCGGCCACAAATTGCCTGCGATCCGCCAGGTGAAATCGACTCATCTGCACCGTCTTCTGCAGAAAGTGCAAGGCCGGCCGGAGGAACGCGCCATCAACACTGTCCTTCTGCGTTCCCTGAAAAAAGCGATTTATTCGGAAAAGGACCCCGGACATTTCTGCCTGGGGTTCGACCACTACACGCACTTCACGTCGCCCATCCGCCGTTACCCGGACCTGGTCACCCACCGGCTGATCAAAATGTTTCCCGCCAAACGAAAATGCTCCCTCAAGGAGAAAAAACGCCTCCTGCCGCAGAGCGCGGAATACGCCGAGCAGTCGTCCCATGCGGAAATCAAGGCGCAGGCCATGGAGCGGGAGATCAACGATTTGCGGCGGGCGCAGTTCATGGCCGACAAGGTCGGCACCCTTTACACGGGCATCATTTCTGGCGTGACCGCTTTCGGATTTTTTGTGGAATTGAATGAAGTCTTCGTGGAAGGGCTGGTCCACGTTTCTTCTTTGAGCGATGACTACTACGTTTTTTATGAGCACGAGCACATGCTGAAAGGCCAGCACAAGCACCTCAAGTACCGGATCGGCGATGCCGTGAAAGTGCGCCTGACACGGGTGGACATCGCCAAAAGGCAAATCGACCTGACACTGGTTCCGACTCGAAAAACCCGTTCCTGAATTTTTGCAATTGAAATATTCTCCCTTCTTGAAGGGGGCCATGGGAATTTTGTCACCCTGAGCTTGTCGCAGGGTGATGGGATAGGAAGCCCTGGGGTCATGCTTCGCCAGGCTCAGCATGACAAAGAAAAATCACCCCCCGCCCTCTTCACAAAGAGGGAGCTAAATGACTCCTTTCAGCGGAGCGTCCATGTTGCCCTTATTGCCCTTCTTTCTGATGTACGCGGCAGGCCTGACCGCTGTGTTTCCGGCTTCGCAACAATTCATCCTGCCTTTTTTCCTGCCGGTATTGGCGGGGCTGGCCGGCCTCTTCCTGTTTGGGCGATCCAAAAAAAAATCCCGGGTGCAATGGCTGGTGCTTGGGTTGTTTTTACCGGTGGGACTGGCCGCACCGGGCCTCGAGGATCGGTTCCGTCCTGCCAACCATATCTTGAACCTGTTGCAAGAAGGCCAGCGGGCGAACGTCATTGGCGTGCTGGCCGAATCTCCAAAAATATTCCCGAAAAAAATTCAATACCTGATCGAGTTGGAAACCATTGCCTACGGAGACCATTCGCAAGCCACCCAGGGCCGCGCCCGCATCACTTTGTACCAGCCCTCCAACGCCTACCACGCGGGGGACCGCCTGGAATTTCTGCGAATCAAGTTGAAACGCCCGCGGAATTTTAAAAATCCTGGGAATTTCGATTACCAACAGCACCTGCGCACCCTGGGGATTCACGTTTTAGGAGGGGTGGCCAAAAGCACTGCCATCCACAAGCGGGGAGCGCGCGCGTTGCATCCGCTTTTTGCCATGCGGGCCGGCATGCGTGAAAAAATGATGGCGGTTTTCGACCACACCCTGCCAGCGGACGCGTCCGCTCTGTTGAAAGCCATGGTCCTGGGTGAAAAACAATTCTTGTCCGAGGACTTGCGCCAGGCATATATCGATACCGGAATGGCCCACCTGATGGCGGTTTCCGGTTTGCATATCGGTTTTGTGGCCGACACCAGCTACTTCGTGCTGTACCCCCTGGTGTTCCGCTTTTTATGGCGGCAGTTTCCCGCAGCCGCGCTGGCCGGGTGGGCCCGAAAAATAACCGCCGGCTCGTGCCTGCTTCCCGTCCTGTTTTACATGAACCTGGTCGGCCCCAAAATCTCCGCTCTGCGCGCGGGCCTGATGGTGATTCTGGTTTTGATCGCCATCATCATCAACCGCGAGAAACATTTGTTCAACGCGCTTCTGCTGGCGGCGTTCGCCATCCTGCTATGGAATCCTCATACTTTGTTGAGCGTCAGTTTTCAACTTTCGTTCCTGGCTCTGCTCACCATTCTTTGCGCCATTCATTTTGCCGGCAGTCCGGTTGGCGATGCCGTCGACCGGATGGGAGAACAGCCCTGGTATCGAAGGGTGTTTCGCCGAAACCCAGCATGGCAAGATAAGCCCCACACGGTAATCGATTTTTTATACGGCACCGCATTTGTTTCCCTGGCGGCCACACTGGGCACTCTGCCCCTCCTGATTTTTTACTTCAACCACATCAGCACCGTCGGTTTATTCTTGAACCTGTTGATGGTTCCTCTGGCTTCCATCCTGATTCCCTTGACCCTGCTTGGCGCCGCATTGGGCATGGTGTGGCTGGCGGCCGGCCAGGGGGTGATGTTTCTGGTGAGCGCGATAGCAAAAATATTTTTGACGGTTCCCACCTTCGTGGCCAGCCTCCCCTACACTTCCTTGAATGTCGCCACGCCGCCTGAACTCTGGATTTTCCTTTACTATTTTCTTTTGTTCGGCCTGCCATGGATGCTGAAAAGTAAAAGCGTCCGGCCCAGGGAAAACAGGCGTTGGCAATTGAGAAAAATTGTGGCGGCTGGCGGATTCG
>SMVS01000012.1 GCA_004357435.1 Nitrospina sp.
ACCCCCGAGTCCGCTTCCAGATCCATGCCCTGGGCCAGTTCCGGAGTCAGGGACTGGACTTGAATTCCCAAAGGATCGAGCGCCGCGACGCGCACGGTCTTATCTTCAAGCACGGCGATATTGACCTGAATGATTTTCTTTTTCCCATCCCGGATCACTTCCACTGGCACAGTTTTTCCGGGTGGGGTGGCGGCCACGATTTTGGGAAGAGCCTCCATCGTTTTAACCACCCGGTTGTTAAACTTGACAATCACATCGCCGCGTTTGATCCCCGCTTTATCCGCCGGGCCATTGGGAAGGACATCGCCAACCAGAGCGCCTTCACTCTCGCTCAGTTGGAACGATTCGGCCAGATCGGGAGTGATCCGCTGAATCATGACCCCCAGCCACCCGCGAGTGACACTGCCCTTTAATTTGAGATCGTTCAATATTTCTTTTGCCACATTGATCGGAATCGCAAATCCAATACCGACATTCCCTCCCGTGTTGCCAGAGATGATCGCCGTATTGATGCCGATCACTTCGCCGGCAATATTCATCAGCGGTCCGCCGCTGTTGCCCGGATTGATGGACGCGTCGGTTTGAATATACTCATCGTAGGGACCCGAACCAATGCTTCGGTCCTTGGCGCTCACCACGCCTACGGTCACCGTGTGGCTCAAACCGAAAGGATTGCCAATCGCCACCACCCATTCGCCCACTTCCAGATCATCTGAATTGCCTAAACTCAAATAGGGCAGGCTCTTATCGTCGCCCGGTTCCCTTTCCAGCTGAATCAAGGCAATATCTGTCTTGGGGTCGGCGCCAATCAACTTGGCGGTGTACTCCTTCTCGCCATTATCTCCATCCTGCAAATGCACTTTAATTTCGCCGGCGCCTTCGATGACATGATTGTTGGTGAGAATCAGGCCGTTCGCATCAATGATGAATCCCGATCCCATACCGCCTCGAGGCTGACCCCGCCCGCGATCCCGCTCACCAAAAAACCGATCATAAAAATCTTCCAATGGGCCTCGTCCACGCGGATTTTTCGGATTACCGCGCGGGGGACGCGGACTGCGGGGAGCGCGCAAGTTACTTCTTTGTTTGGCCCGGGTACTGATATTGACCACCGCTGGATTCTGTTTTTTGGCAATCTCCACGAAAATATTGCTTCCCAGGGGCATGCTCTTGCTACTCAGGGCATGAGCCTTTCCCAGGAGGGTCACGACCGAGTTGTCGTTGCCTGGAGAAATGGGAAAACAAAGTCCCATTAGGAAAACAACAGTGAATGCAATTTTAATGCTCTTAAATCTCATGGAGAATTCCTCGATTATTCCAGCCCTGCCGTTGGAGTGATTTTTATAAAACGATGAATGAATCTTCAGATTGCCAAAAACTCAAAAATACCTGGGGACTGCATAGCATCCCGTTCGGTGTTACCGGGCACTCGGAGCCTCTGTTGCGAACCCTGCCCCGCCACAATGACTGATGGGACAAGGGAGTAGAAAACGTCTGATGGTTGGGTTGCATCGCACTAATCCATTAGTTACAGGCTATTATATAATGGCGGTTTCATCATTTACAACTTAATTTCTCAAGTTGAAATTTGCCGTCAGCAAACAGATCGTTCACGGTCGGCGTATCGATCCGGGCGTCACCTTGGGACTGTGGCTTGAATTTTCAGGAATTTTCTAAGAGTTCACTCATTCAAATGTAAAACTGACGCCGCGCGCCCAGACCCGTTTTCCTGATCCCTGCGTTCTCCCGCATCGTTTTATTATTTCATTAATAAATGCCGAAGAAGACGGTACAATCCACTCATTAATAATTTATTTCTCAACGGGATATTGTTATGGCATTCTTTGTGACCGCATTGGGAATGATGATGGTGTTTGAAGGCATTCCATATTTTTGTTTCCCGGATCAGGTGAGAGCCTTGGCTCAGAAAATTCCCGAGCTTCCTGATAGCACCTTGCGATTGATCGGATTCTTTATTATGATTCTGGGATTGGGTGTCGTTTTAATAGGGAGAACCGTGATCGAATGATTAAACCTCTGATTTCTTTTACTATCGTTATGGCGCTGACGGTGATGGGGCCGGGGTTTTTGGGATGCGCCCCAAAAGCCTATTCTCCAAATTTGGGTGGCGATGGCAAGAGTTCCCCGCCGCCGATCGCCCTGCAGTTTGCCAGCATCCCCCTGCCGGATGGGGTGGTATTGAACCGGGACAAAACTTTCATTTACGAATCGGGCAGTGGCACCGTCAAGGTGGGCCGCTTGTCCTTTTCCCTGTGGAATCGTGCGGATGAGGTGGTGGAATACTTCCGCAATGAAATGCCGGGGCGGGGATGGCAGTCGATTCGCATCGTCGAGCACGATATAACCATCATGCTTTATGAGATGGAAAACGACGTGTGTACCATTATTGTAGAACCTGGATTGGGCAAGACCAAAATTGAGATCCAGATAGGACCCAAGTAATCAGGTTCCTGCCTGGGTGGCGCACCTTGCCTGACGCATTGCCCCTCAACCTCTTTGGAAATTGGCACACAAGACCATGGCCGGCTCCCGCCAATCCATTTTAAATTTTCCGGCAAGGCCCGAATATGATTTTTCAAATTTTGTAGTTTCTCCCGGGTCGCAGTTTGCCGTCTCCCTGGCGCGTGAAATCTGTTCCGGCACCGAGCTGACTTACCAAACCCTGTTCCTCACCGGCGGCCAGGGGATGGGGAAAACCCATCTCCTCATGGCTATCGGCAACCACACCGCTCAAAGCCTGCCGGAAAAAAATGTTTTATACGTTCACTGCCCCGACTTTATCAGACTCAGTCAATCGGACTCCGCTGAAACAGTACCCCACTCCCTGGCTCCCTTCGAAAACCTGGATTTTTTTTTGATGGATGATGTGGACAAAATTGCAGGCCACCCGGCCAGTCAGAAAAAGCTATACCTCATATACAATTCAATAATGACACGGGGTGGGAAAATTATTTTTACCGGGCGCACCTCCCTCAACGACCTGCCCGACACGGAGGATTACCTGAAGTCCCGGTTTCGATGGGGCATGACCGCGGAAATCCAGGCCATGGACGATCCCACATCGGCCCGGCTTTTTGAGAAACTGGGCCGTGACGTGGGGGTGGCGGTTCCGCAAAAAACCATCGCCTATCTGCTGAAGCGTATCCCCAGAGATTTCCCATCCATCAAAGACGCCGTGACCCGGATCAATGAAGAATCCCTCAAACAAAAAAAGAAAGTCTCACTGCCGCTGGTGAAAACCGCCCTCAGCATTCCATGACCGACAACGCCATGAACCGTGAAAATATCGCTGTGACTCTGGAAATCCTGGCGCAGGAGATTCCGGAAGCCAAGGCCGTGATTCTGGCCCGCACGGATTTTTCCGTCACCTTTCAACAACTCAATGAAGAGGTCAACCGCCTCGCCACCGGCCTCCTGCCCACCGGCATCACCCGGGGCCATCGGGTTCTGGTGATGGTGCCAGCCGGCCTGGAATTTCTGGCGCTGACTTTCGCGTTGTTCAAAATCGGCGCGGTGCCGGTGTTGATCGATCCGGGACTGGGACGTAAAAGCGTTCTGGCCGGGATTCGCAAGGTGGCGCCAGACGCGATGATCGCCGTGCCTCTCGCTCATGCGGCGCGATTAATATTTTCACGCGCTTTCAAAAAAACCAAAATTCACATCACCGTGGGCCGGCGTTGGTTTTGGGGCGGTCCCACGCTGGCCAAGGTCCGCGCGTCGGGGCGACCGGATTTTCAATCAACAAAAACCCGGCCGGAAGATCCCGCCGCCATCCTGTTCACCAGCGGCAGTACCGGCCCCCCAAAAGGCGTGCTGTACACGCATCGCATGTTTGCCCAACAGGTGTCGTTGTTGCAGAAGATATACGGCATCAAAAAAGGCGAGGTCGACCTCCCCACCTTTCCCTTGTTCGCCCTGTTCGGGGTGAGCCTGGGGATGACCTGCGTCCTGCCGGACATGGACGCCAGCCGGCCGGCCAAGGTCGATCCGGAAAAAATTATTCGTGCCATCCGGAAATATTCGGTCACCAGCAGTTTCGGGTCGCCGGCGCTCTGGCACACGGTATCCAAATACTGTTTGGAAAAAAATATCCAAATACCGGAGTTGAAGCGAATCCTCATGGCGGGCGCGCCGGTGCCGGGACCGCTGCTCCAACGGTTTGACGCTATCCTTTCTCCCGAGGCGGAAATTCACACGCCCTACGGCGCCACGGAGGCCCTGCCGGTGGCCACCCTGTCGAGAAAAGAAATTTTAGGTGAAACCTGGCGCCGGACGGAGCAGGGATTGGGAATTTGCGTCGGTCATCCAGTGCCGGAGTTGTCCCTCAGGATCATTCAAATCACCGATGCTCCGATTACAAAATGGACGGAGGAACTGGCCGTCGCGCCCGGCGTCATTGGCGAAATCGTCGTGCAAGGCGCCTGGGTTGCGGAGCACTATTTCAACTCTGAGGCGGAAACGCGATTGGCCAAAATCCCGCAGGGAGAAACTATTTGGCATCGCATGGGGGATGTCGGCACGCTGGACGAACAGGGACGGCTGTGGTTTTGCGGCAGGAAAAATCACCGGGTCACACTCCAGGATAAAACGCTGTACACCATTCCCTGCGAGGCGATCTTCAATACCCATCCGGAAGTTCAGCGGTCGGCCCTGGTCGGAACCGGGCCGCGCGATGCGCAACAGCCTGTCATGGTGATCGAGCTGGCAGATAAAACCAAATCTCAGGATCAACGGAACACCTTGCGGCGGGAGCTTTTAGAGTTGGGAAGCCGTCAGGCAATCACCCGCGACATCACGCGGATTCTTTTTCATCCCGCCTTCCCGGTGGACATCCGTCACAACGCAAAAATCTCACGCGAACAGTTGGCCCGCTGGGCCACCAACCTGCGGCTGGACGCGAATGGCTGACGCTTGGAATAATGCCTGACAATTATTGAGCGCAAGTTAGAGTCTGACCCTTTTGCCTCCAGACGCAGTCTGGTTTACCGGAGGTCCTGCAAATGTTTCAGGATGGTATCGACGAGGGATTGTTCAAAAAGTTTTCCGGTCAATTGCTGGCGGACGAGTTCACCCACCCGCTGGAATTTTTCAAGTTGTTCGGGGCTGGGCTGGGGAGCGATTTTTAGTCCGTTTTTTTTCATCACGGCAATCGCTTTATTATTGTCCTCCTGAACTTTCTCAACCAGGCTCCGGAGATGTTTTTTACTTATTCTTTTTAATGCCCGCTGATATTTTTCGGGAAGTTTGGAGAACCGCTTTTTGGTTATCAAGACACCCCCCGTGGCGTTGCCCATACGCAGTGCGGACATGGATTCGATCTTGGTGAACCATTGCAGAGCCAAGGCCCCAATGGGCGAAGCGTACACCGTATCGATCATCCCGGTCTGCAAAGACAACATGACGTCCGTGACAGAAAGGGAATGCGGACTGACTTTCAATTCTTTATACGTGCTGGCCACCAGCGGATCGCCTTCCCACATCCAGGCTTTGGTCCGGCGTAAATCCTCCACAGACTGAATATCAATTTGTGAGAAGAAGTGAATCCACCCCACGGGCACCCAGCCCAGCAGGATGTAACCTTTCTCCTCAAACCGGTCAGCAAAATAGCCGTTCATTTTTTCATAGATGTGAGCGATCTCCCGGTCGTTCTCAAACAGGAAAGGCAGATCCAGCACCCGAACCTCGGGCAGGATCTCGCCCAGCCCCACCCCGGTGAAACCCGCCGCATGCACCTGACCGATACGCATTTTTCGAATGACATCTTTTTCATCGCCGGACACCCCGCCCGGATAAAATTTGAACTTCACCTGGCCCTGAGTCGCCTGTTCCAACTCCTTGCTCATGAGGTGCATTTGCCTCATCCAGGACGAGCCTTCGGGAGCCAGGGTGGAGAGTTTGATGTAGGTTTTCTTGGCGGCAAGAGCTTCGCCCGGTTGCCAGGTCAGGACCACCAGCGCCAACAGCAGAGAGGCGACCAGGCCGCACAGGATGCATAGAAAATTTCCCGGCGTCACGCGTTTCAGGGCATCTCTGTAACGGGAAGACATTGCCGCACGATCAAAATAAATCATCCGCCGCCTCCAAAAGGTTTTGGGCTTTGAGTTTGGCCACTTCATTGGCCAACCGTTGCTCCGGCAGAACATCGCCGGGTGTTGCCAGAACGATTTTCAACAAGCGTTCAAACAATTCTCGATTCTGGGTTTGAACCGCGTAAGTTTTTGCGTAGAGCATCTGCGTCATTAAAAACTTGTTTTCCGTGAGTTCCAGATTGCGCTCAAAATGATGTTTCGATTTTTCGGGATCACCGCCCAGCATTTTGGAACGCGCCCCATAAAATCCGCCGAAAAACATGTGGGGTCCGGCGTAATGAAAAGATTCGTCCCACTCCAGGGTTTGGCGCATGGCAGACTCGACTTTAGGGAGCGCGGCAAAAGCTTCCATATCGTGGAGATTGAGCAATAACCACCCGGCCCAACATTGCCCAAACCAAAACAGGCTCGGGAGATCGCCCGCATCCATTCGTTCCAAACTTTTTTGAAATTGCTCTGGCGGCAGATCAGGGAGCTCCGCCGCGGCGCCTGCCTTCACCAAAATCCGCAAGGCGTAGGCCCGGCCGCGCAGGTACAACAGGGAAGCCCGTTGAGGGTTTTCGTCCTCGACAAAACTGAAGGCATAACTGCAAAATCCTTCGGCCAGCTTATGCAGAAGGACCGGGTTGTCCTCATCCGACTTGACCATGCCTTCCAACATTTTCAAACTGGCGGGAATAGCGGTTGCGGCCAATAACGGATCGGATTCTTCGTTAAGGGAATCGTACTGCCCGGTCACCAAAGGAACCGCAAACCGGCTGGCTATTTGGCTGGTGGAACAGCCTGCCACGCCAACCATAAGAATGAGTAGCCACAGCGATCGATGATTCATACATTGTGCATGATAACAAAACCACCGGCGGACAACAACCGAGCCACATTACTTTTGACATCAATATACCTTGCTGATATTCTTGCTCCGTCCAGAAGGCCTTGGAAGACTGCCGCGATACCGGAGATACTCAAGGAGAAAGCAGCATGGGAAAAGACCAGGAAGAGTCTGAGTTCATCATTCATGATAAACGTTCATCGCAACAATCTGAAGATGAAATCAAGGCCAGCGAAGAAAGTCCGCAGAAGGAAAAGCCCAATGAAGACGCCGGCCAGGACGCTCCCCAGCAGAAAAGTTCTGAGCAGTTTGAAATCAATTTTTCCACCTTTGTTTTGTCTTTAACTTCCTCCGCCTTCTATAACCTGGGCGATATCCCCGACCCGACCACGGGACAGATCCAGGAAAACCTTCCTGCAGTCAAGCAGACCATCGACATACTGGCCATGCTCAAGGAAAAAACCCAAAACAACCTGAACGTCGAGGAAACCAAATTGATTGAGCAGTTGATTTATGAACTGCAAATGAAGTATCTCGCCAAAAAAAAGAAGTGACTTTTGCGGGAGTCCGGCACGGTGAGGTCGGCCGCCTTCCCTTGTTCGATCAGCCTCGCCCAACAGCAATTTTCCTGACCTCAGGTTTTATACCGGGACACGGTTTGTTTTTAAACTTTAAATTTTGCAACTTCAATCATGACTACTCACTCCGACCCCAACGGTCTTTTCATCCAAGGCATGACCGACCCGGAAGTGCTTCGCCAATTCATTCAGCAAAAGTTCAGCGAAGCTGAAATCCAGTACGCCTACGAAAAAATGCTGGAGGACACCAAGGCCCTCGCCCACACTGAAAAAATTCCGCTCCTGCAAGCATTCTGGCAAGTCTTGGGGCAGGCCTACGCAGAAAAGGCCCCGCCGCTGACTTGTAAAATGGGTTGCGCCCATTGCTGTCACACGGGAGTGTCCATCACTCAACTGGAATGGGACGGCATGCAAAATGCGGCCCGCCAAAAAGGCATTCCCCTTCAAAACCTCATGGCCCGCTCGCAAAAAAGCGTGGATCGGGTCGCCAAGGTTCTGGCATCGGGGGTCGATCCGGAGACGGTGGATTGGCACCGCACCGTGGTCAATCAGCCTTGCCCGTTTTTAGATGACGACGATGCTTGCATGATCCACGAAGACCGGCCCTTGGACTGCCGGTTGATGGTGGCCTTCCGGGAAGTGTGCGCTTCCAAAAACCTCGAGCACGCGCAACGCGGAGTGCTGGTGGAGGAGGCGGTGGCGCCGACGGTCATCGCGCGTTTGCAGTACGAACAAACTCCCAGGTTCAAGCGCCGGAAATTCACCGGCATGCAAAAACTGCGTCTCATCCAGCATTGGCTTTTGAACTGGAAGAACAAAAAGTCCTCCAAAAAGAAACATTGATTTCTCAAAAACACTCCTTCCTGACCTTCCCGAAGGCGCCCTGGAGGACAACTGGACAATTTAAAAGCCAGAAAGGTAAGTTTTGGAGATATTCTTCGACTGAACAGGGGTGTATTCCCCAGCCAAGGACAGGGTTGAATAAAATTTTTAGTAGGAGTGCGCATGAATCTGGAATCCCAAAACCACGATCCCATTTTTGATGAAATAGTGAAAGACTTCGGCTTCATCCCCAATTTGGCAAAGGAGATGGCACTGAGCCCTGCCGTCTTAAAATTTTACTTCAGAGGGAATGAAGTTTTTAGCGGACTCGGTATTCACGGAAAAAGAAATACGATTGATCAGGCTTCATATTGCTACCTACAACGATAGCAAATATTGCCGGTCGGCCCATCATTTCCAACTCCTGCAACTGGACCCAAAAGACCCCGATATCCAACGCATTTTAGAAAAAAAAGAGCCGCAATCGGACCGTGCCAAAGCGCTGACCCTGACCACCCGCTTACTCATAGTCAAAAAAAGGCTGTCTCACCTCCAAAATCACTCAGGATTTGGAGAGCCAGGGCATTGACCGTCGCCAAACCTTTGAAATTATAGGCATTATCGCTTCGGAAACGCTGGCCAATTACATCGATCACATCGCGGCCCCCAAGGTGGATGAGCAGTTTAAACCTCCTGCGTGAGATGGCGCGTAGGGTGGTGATCCTTCTGTAGTTCGGGCTTTCCAGTCGGAGATGGAGCGCACGGCTGGTGTTCTATGGCAAATAACGATCCCATAGAAAAAGCATCCAACTCATGATGAGCCGAATGCTGGAAATGATTTGAAAATTGAGGTGACTCTCAGAGCAGGTCCAGGCTCATTCCTTCCCGCGAAAGAAACATTTCCAGAGGGCTGTCCTTGCTGAGCGCCTTTAAATATTTTTGGGTTTGCTCCAGAACACTTTGCAGTTTGAAATCGCTGTAGCTTGGTTCGTGATGGAAAAAGGCGATTTTCTTGACATCCGCCATGAGGGCGATGTCCACGCCGATGAAGGTCGAACTGTGCCCCCAATCCTCTCTTTCGACGCCTTCAATGAAAGTGTATTGGGAGTCAAATATCAGCAGGTCGGCATTCCTGAAAAAGTCGATGGTGGGTTTTAAATCTTCATCACCTAATTTTTTGTATTCCGCATCGGTGGCATAGATGAAAGTCTTGCCCTGGTATTCCACGCGATAGGCAAAACTGCTTCCGGGATGGTCCATTTCCAACCAGGTGATGCGAACATCGCCCAGCGTACAGTCTTTCTGGCTGTCCAAACTGATGATCTCGATATCCGCAGAAAACGACTCAAAAGCCACCGGGAAGTATTCAAAACTTTGTTGCCCGATCAAACGCTCTTCCAATCGGGGGTGGGAACCATAAATTTTAAATTTATTTCCCTTCATGTAGAAAGGGGTGAAGAAGGGAATGCCCATGATGTGGTCCCAATGCGTGTGGGACAAAAACATACTGGCTTCGCCCTCGCCTTTTCCAAATTCACGTTGGATAAAAAGATTCCCCAGCATACGCAAACCGGTGCCGCAATCAAAAATCAGATCTTTCCCGTTGACCTCCACATGAACACATGAGGAGTTGCCCCCAAAACAGCCTTTGACGTGATGGGGCAGTCGAGCCACAAACGCCCGCCGGCTGGCCTCATCTTTTAAATCCGCCGGCTGAGCCAGCTCCACAGCATTTTGAATTTTCTCCTCAACCTCGCTGGAAACCATGGGCGAGGGAATGGAGCCTCGGACTCCAAAGAAGGTGACTCGAAACTGATCTTTGTCCATAAGAATGGTTAGTGGTGGTGGAGAAAACAGGCTGGGTGATTAACGCATCGTTGGATACTAATTATATTATACCGCAAGCACTTTAACTATAAAGGACTTCTTTTGCAAGGTACAAACTTTCGCGGGCCTCTTCAATCAGCTCCTGAATATCGGCTGGCGACAAACCCTGCCCGGCAAGGAACTGTTCACTATTGGGTTGTAAAAAAGAAGAAATGCCGTTTTCCAAATCAAAGTTATTGGCCATGATATTGGCCATGATCACCATCAGCAAGGTGGGGTTATCCTTACCCTGATCGAAAACTCCAAGGTAATGCTTGCCCACCGCAAAAACCACTTCATCGGGAACCGGCCACCATTTTTTTATGAACAAGGACCCGAGTTCCGGATGGGACATGCCAAACCTTTCCATTTCCAATTTTTCCAAAGGCTCCTCCACCCCTTTGATGTCTTGGAGAAAAGCGCCGTACTCATCGGGAATGAAAAAGTTAAATATAACAATGCCGATGTCATGCATCAATCCCGAAAGATAGCAAAGGTCGGCCTCGGCAACCAGGTTTTTACATTTGCGGCTCAGGAGACGAGCCAAAATTGCGACCGCTAAAGAATGTTCCCAGAATTTTTTCTGATTCAATCCCTTGCCTTTCATAAACATTTTGGGAATTTCCAAAGTGTACGCCAGATCGAGCACCATTTTCAGGCCCAATCTCAGGATAGCGCTCGAGAGGTTCTCAATTTCCTCCCGTCCGCCACCAAAAAAAACACTGTTGGACAGCTTGATCAACCTGCCGGACAATATAGGCTCGGTTTCGATCAGGATAGCAATATCGCTGATATTGCTTTTGGGATCTTCTATCTTGGCTTCCAGGCGAAGCAGAATATCCGGTAATGGAGGAATATTTTCCTTTTCCTCAATCAGTTTAAGTAGTTTTTCACGCATCCTTCAGCCTTACGGTCATTTAGTCAGATAATTACTGTCAAATGGGGGGGGTACCTGTTGGTAAGTCAAATAGTTCCTCAAAAATCAGTCCCCATCAGTATAAAGACATTTTTGAAAAATGATTAAATAAAAATTCATTTTATGGGATTTTTGATCAGACCTTTATGGTTGGCCAAATTTTCATTGACCTGCCCCTCAAGGCCTTCTAGAATTGACAGGGTGTAGGCGATAACTCCATTGATATTAAATGTTTATATCAGGCAATCCCGCTATTTGACTTCCCAGTTTGCAAAACGGTCGGCAGGCCGACCAGCCCTTTTCACAAACCCGAACGGATTCTGGTCTTAGCGATGAAGATCAACTTTCAGCCATTCAGCACTTTTGTATTTTTTCAGGGAGTGCTCCTGGCCGGAATTATTACTGTTGCGGGATGTGCCGCTCCGAAGTTGAAACCCATGCCTGTCGTTCAGACGAAGACGCCGGTGATTGCTGAAACGCGCTCAGTTGCCCCGCCACCTGAAAAGTCGAGTTCCGGGGGTGACGGCACCTCTCACACCATCCTAAAGGCTTCCGGGTTCTCGCAGGAAGGTTGGGCCTCCTGGTATGGAAAAAAATTCCACGGCCGCCTCACCGCGAGCCAGGAAGTGTATAATATGTACGCCTTGACCGCGGCCCACAAAACGTTGCCTTTTGAAACCCGTGTCCTGGTGACCAATCTGGACAACGGTCGAGCGGTGGTGGTTCGGATCAACGACCGTGGCCCGTTTGTGAAAGACCGCATCATTGACCTCAGTTATCAGGCAGGCAAAGAACTGGGGATGCTG
>SMVS01000115.1 GCA_004357435.1 Nitrospina sp.
CCTTGCCCTGTTCGATGAGCGACGACACCATGTCGAGCATGCCGTCGATGTGATCGGTGGCTTTGGGTTCGGTGGTCGGGGGGGTGATGTTCAACTGCCCCATGTCCTCATAAAACGCCTGGATATATTTCTCCGTCACTTCCTGCCAGCCGATGTTTTCCTCGTTGGCGCGCTTGATGATTTTGTCGTCGATGTCGGTGAAGTTGCAGACGTAGTTGACCTCGTAACCGAGGTGCTGAAGGTAGCGGTACACCGTGTCGAACACGATGGCGGCGCGGGCGTGTCCGATGTGGCAGTAATCGTACACGGTGACGCCGCACACGTACATGCCCACCCGGCCCTCCCGGAGAGGGATGAACTCTTCTTTTTGACCGGTTGAGGTGTTGAAAACGCGCAGACTCATAGGCACAAAATAGCATTACAGGGGGGCAAAATCAAACCGCCGGAAAGCCGCTCATGGCTTGGGATTCAGCCGGTGCTCCAGCTCTTTGACGTTGTTTCGAAGCTGGGCGACGATGCGTTCCGCCTTGAATTTCAAGGACGCTTCCGTGACGGGTTCCGTAACGCCGATCCCGGAGATTTGTTTGCGGATCTGGTCCATGGACTGCTCCAGCTTTTGACTGCGCGTGTCGCTGAAACTCTTGGCGAGGGCGGCTTTCAGGCCCTGGCCGTCGTAGTAATGGGTGATGGCTTTGAGCATGCGGTTGCGCGGGATGAATTTTTTGCCCTTGCTCCAGTCCTCGATCGCCTGAAATATTTCCTTTTCGATACTGTCGACCACCCGATTGTAGTCGGTGGCATCGACCAGGTCGTGGATTTCCCCCGGCTTGGACGCGGAGGCGATTTTGAAGTCGATGATCTCGTCTTTTCCCGTCAGCTTGATGCTTTTGATGTTTTTCTCCACATCCTCCGGATACAGCTGGGGATGCCAGAACTCGAGAATGTATTCCTGGCTTTTTACGTTATCGAATTGATATTCACCGTGGGCGTTGGTCTGGGCGTAATACCCGTTGGGCACCACGAACACCGTTCCCATCATGTCCTTGTGCAGGTTGCACCGCAGGATGACCGGTCCCGGCGTGTCCAGTTTGATTTGCCGCGAGGCGCCGGCGGCCATCGCGCCCAGGTTGAACTGGTTGCCCAAGGACTTGGAGTAGATGTTGTGGACTTCGCGGTCGTCGTTGACGAAGGTGACCGTCGATCCGACCATCACCACCGAATGGGACGGCTCGAACCGCAGTTCCCTCTGAAACACCGTGAGCGGTTGAGCCTCCTGTTTGGGAACCTTCAGCTTGCTCTTGGTTTCGAGGATGACGATCCCCCGTCCATCCACCAGTTGGCTGTTGATGGTGACCCGGCCTTTAATATGGGTGACGAATTTGACGATTTTGGAGTCGGACCCTTCCATGCTGTGGCCGGACCCTTCGGACTGTTTGGCGATTTCTTCCGCTTTATCGTGCTGTTGTTCGGGTTCGTCCTTTTGGTGTGTCGGTTTCAGTTTGGCTTCCTGTGGACCGGCTCCCTTTTTCTTCAGGCCCATGGCGGTGAGGAACTGAAGGACGAACGGTTTTTCGAACTGCTTGTCGAGTTCGATCGCCCGCTGGAAATGCGGTGCCGCTCCCTCAAAATCCTTTTGGAGACTGCGCACGATGCCCAGGTTGAAATGCGCCTGCGCGAAATCTTCCTTGATCTCCAGCGCTTTCACATAGTTGGCCTCTTCCGCCGGGTAATTTTTTTTCAGGCCGTGGCTTTTGCCCAGGTAGTTGTGGGCCAGGTAATGTTTCGGGTTGAGAGCGAGTGTCTTTTGGAAGAGATCGATGGCTTGATCGGCGTTCTTTTCGAACAGGCGGGACATGCCCCAGTTGAACACGATTTCCTCATCTTCCGGCGCCAGCTCGTAAGCGCGGGCGAAGCGCTTGTTAGCGCCTTTGAATTTTTCCTGCATGCGCAACACCACGCCCCAGATGGAAAACACCTCGGGTGAGTTCGGGCTGAGGTCGGCGGCCTTTTCAAATTCCAGTTCCGCAAGCTCGTATTTATCCTGTTCCACCAGGCCCATGGCCTTGGAAATATACTCCAGCGTTTCCCGTGGCAGATCGGTGGGCGGTGCCGGCGGAGTGAGGAACAGGGGGCTGTCGGCCGCCGCCTTCATGGGGCCCAGGGCGATTTTATCCGGATCGGCCTGCGCCACCGGGTTGTCCGGGGCCGTGGGTTCGGCGGGAGCCCCGGGCTCAGCGGGTGCCGCGGATTTCGGCGGAGGGTCCGGGACCGGCGGATCCGCCGGTTCGGAGGCGCTGATTACGGTTTTTTTGAATTTGGTGTAAGGCACTAAATCGGCGGGCGGCTGAAACAGGGTCGCCAGACCCCAGATCAGGCCTACTAACAGAAGGGTCCCCACAACGGGTTTTAAAATGGAACGGGATTGGGGTGATGGCGCGGACCTGCGGATTTTTTTCTTACTCATGAAAGCCTTATAAAAACAGAGCCTTTTAAATCAATACAATCGTTCTAAAACCCGGGTATGGTTTTGGATTCTTAATCGTGGTATTCAGACACGTGTTTGGGTATCGGCAGATTCAATATATTCTTATTGGGCAACTCATCCGCCGTCAACGGTCCGGCCTTAATCCTGCTGGGGGTCGACCTCAAGGGTATTTTGGAGGAAAAGGTCGACATCTGGTAGCGCACCTGGGAAGAACCGCACTCGGAACATGCGGTTTCTTCTTTATTGACCGAGGCCGGTTGCAGGAGGGTGAAATCCTTCCGGCAGTCTTCACAATAATATTCATATAGAGGCATCTGATGTCCCGAAAATTCCCTAAATCTAGGCTTGCAAAGTTGAGAGTATTAGGATTTAATCATAGCTCCAAACGGCCTGTCAAATAAAACCTCAGAAGTCCTTTAAAAACAGACAGTATCTCTAATTTAACCGATTTTTCAACTGCCATTTCATGCAACCCTTAGCCGCCAGACCCGTCATGGAAACCGGACCCGAGTGGAAGGGCAAGGCCGGATACCTGCCTTACCAAATGATTGTTTCCGCTTGTGAAATGGGAATTATTCACGCGCCCTCGAAAATCGAGGATGCGCAGTTCCAGCCGGTCAGCCTGGATTTGCGTCTGGGCAGCAAAGCGTACCGCATTCAAAGCAGTTTCCTGCCCGAAAACGACACGGTGGAGAACAAGCTGAAAGACCTGCAACAATATGAAGTGGATTTGAGCGGTCCCGAAGGTGGCATTCTGGAGCGCCGCGCCATTTATCTGATTCCCCTGCAGGAGGAGCTGGATTTCCCGGATTCCATCTACGGCAAAACCAATCCGAAAAGTTCCACCGGCCGGTTGGATATGTTCACCCGCGTCATCATCGACCGTGGCCACCGGTTCGATGAAATTCCCAGAGGCTACAAAGGCAAGATGTACCTGGAAGTGATACCGCGCACCTTCCAGGTCAGGGTGTTTGAAGGGTTGAAACTCAATCAATTACGCCTCGGCCACGGGCAACCGACGTTGATGGGTAAAAAAAGTCTGGAACCGGATTACAAGAACAACCCGATTTTGTTCGACCAGAACGGTTTCGAAATTTCCATTAAAGACATCAAGGTCAAAAACGGCCTTTACATCAGTGTCGATCTGTTTCCCCGGGAAAACGGCGTGGTGGCTTATAAGGCCAAACAGAACAGCAGTATCATCGACCTGTCGAAAATCAATCATTACGACCCCCGGGAGTTTTGGGAGCCGGTCTGCCCCTACAAGAAAAACCGGCTGATTCTGGAGCCTGAAAGTTTTTACATCATGATGTCCAAGGAAAAAATCTGCATCTGGCCCCATCTGCTGGCGGAAATGGTGGCCTACGAACCCAACAGCGGGGAACTGCGGACCCATTACGCCGGGTTTTTCGATCCGGGATTCGGCTGGAACCCCGATCAGGAACGCTTGGGGCAGGGAACCAACGCGGTGATGGAAGTCCGCCCCCATGACGTGCCGTTTATGGTGGAGGACGGGCAAACCTTCTGCCGCCTTGAATTTGAGAAAGTCATTGAAACCCCCACCAAACTGTATGGCAAGAGTTTGAATTCCAACTATCAATCCCAAGGCCTCACCCTCAGCAAATATTTCAAAAAATGAGGGATCGAATTTAATTTTGCGGTGGCTATTCAGACAGGATAAAATGATCCGGAACATCGAGGACGCGCCGTGGACCGTAATGAATTAAAACCCATCATCGAAAATCTTTTGCTGGCATCCGACCAACCGGTCAGCCCGGACTTGCTACGCCAGACCTTTCTCAACGGGACGAGCAAGGAAGAGTTGCTTTCCGTACTGAAAGAATTGCAGGAAGACTATCAATCCAACAATCTGCAGATCGTCGAAGTGGCCGAGGGCTTTCAATTGTCCACGCGTCCGGAATATTCCGACTGGATCCGAAAATTCCTGAAGCTGGACAGCAGTTTTAAACTGTCGCGCGCCGCGTTGGACACCCTGGCGATCATCGCTTACAAACAACCGTTGACGCGGGCGGAGGTCGATGAAATCCGCGGCGTCGATTCGAGCGGCGTGGTGCGGACGCTTCTGGAAAAGAAAATCATCGCCCCCGCCGGACGCAAGAACGTTGCCGGCAAGCCCATGATGTTTCGCACCACCCAGAAATTCCTCGAGTATTTCGGTCTGCGGGACTTGAGCGAAATGCCGACGCTGGAAGACTTCAACGAAGAACTGGAAGGCCAGGTCGAGCCCGAGCAGGATGAATTGTCGTTTGATCCCGATAGCCCGGAACCGCCCCCGCCCGTTACCGATCACCCCAACGGTGCGGTCAGCGAAGAAACCGCCGCCGGAGCCCGCGACCCGGAAACGGGTAATGGTTGAAAGCCTCACCCCCACGCTGGATTCTATGGCCATACGTTTACAGAAAATCATCGCCAACGCCGGTATCGCCTCCCGGCGGGAAGCGGAACGCTTGATCGACGAGGGCCGCGTGTCTGTGAACGGTTCGGTGGTGGGCCAGCAGGGAACGCTGGCCGACCCGAAGGTGGACCGGATCAAAGTCAACGGCCGTCTGCTGCCCGCTCAGGAAAAAAAGATTTACATGGTGTTCAACAAGCCGCGGGGATGTTTGACGACAGTGAAAGACGACCGGGAGCGGCCGACGGTGATGGATTTTTTCAAGGATCTTCCCGCACGCCTGTATCCGGTGGGCCGCCTGGATTTTAATACCGAAGGCCTGCTGTTGTTTACCAACGACGGCGAGCTGTCGAAAAAACTGCTGTCTCCAAAATCGAACGTGCCCCGCACCTATGTGGTGAAGGTCCGCGGTGTGCCCGATGAAAAAGACCTGAACCGCCTGCGTAAAGGCGTGCGTCTGGATAACCGTCCCACCGGCCCCATGAAAGTCCACGTGCAGAGGACCACCGGCAAAAACAGCGTCCTGTCCATGCAACTGACCGAAGGCAAATACCGCCATATCAAGCGGGTCTGCGAAAAGGTGGGACACCCCATCGTCAAGATCAACCGTACCCGGTTCGGCAACCTCGATTTGACGGAACTGCCCCTGGGCGCCTACCGTTTCCTGACCCCCCGGGAGGTCCGTTCCCTGACTGCCCTGGTGCGCGACACCGGCAAATCATGATCCGAATGTGGAACCGCAAATCTGACTTTAGAATCCCGCTGGGGAAGGTGGTGCTGGTCGCCGCATGGGCGTTCTGCTGTTTCTCCGCCAGCTTCACCTGGGCCAGGGGCGCGCCGCAACTGGTGTTTGAAGCGGAAGGAAAATCCTCCGTCAAAAATGAAAATTATGTCAAGAGCCGCGCTTTGGCGGTGGACTACGCGTTCCAAAATGCCTTCGTCCTGGCCCTGCAGGATGTTCTAGGGAAACGCACCTATAACCGCAAGAGGCGGGTGCTGAAAAACATGCTGAAGCGGCCGAAAAAGTATATCAATCGGTACCGCTATCTGGAAGTCTATGACAGCGAGGTCGAACAGTTCAGCCGGGTAAAACTGGAGGTCGTGTTTTTCCCCCAGGCGATCAACCGGGAACTCAGCAGGCTCGGCATTCTGTCGTCACTGGTCAAGCCCAATACCGCCCTGGTGCTGATCAATGAGAGAAGTTTGTCCGCCGAAGTTCCGCCGGATTTCTGGGATTACGTGCCCATCTCCGAAGTGGCCATGCTCCAGAAATTTCTGGCCGCCGGGGTCAACGTCACCACGCGCGAAACACTGAGCGAACTGATCGACGAGCGTGAAGTGTATGAAGCCATTCAGGGAGACCTCGACGCCGCGGTGGACATAGGCTTGAA
>SMVS01000116.1 GCA_004357435.1 Nitrospina sp.
AAGATTCCCCTCTCTATCCCAAAATTGAACATCTTGGTAATAATATTATGAGTCCGGTTAGCCATTGCATCAGCCCCCCGGTCAATAATCATGTCTCTAAGCAAAACAATGTCCCGGTTTTTAACATCCTTGGCTTTTTTCGTACCAATGACTGGCAGGACATCTTTATTGAGGCACCGCTCATCCTCACGCCATGTCACCTTAAATTTCTTGGCGTGACGCTCAAGGTACTCATGGGCCAAATCATTAACGGTGAAGGCATTCCGTTGGGCGGTCTTCTTAGATTGGCTCTTCTCGCCAGGATCGACACCCTTTGAAAGAGCAACCTTCGCGTCCGCATGTTCTTTGTGCGCATCCGCTAATCCCATTGCAGGATAATCGCCAAGGGTCATTCGCCTGGCCCGGCCATCAAACCGATACAGGTAAATCCAACTCTTTTTCCCAGCCGGGGACACCCGAAGGCCAAAGCCTTTCCCGTTGGTCTCCCAGACCGTAAAGCGTTCTGCTTTCAGTTTAATCGCTTGAATGGATCGATCTGTAAATTTCATAAAATCCTAAACCCTTCGGTTGGAGCGAAGAGGCCGCTTGGGTAGCACATGGGTAGCAAAACAGGATTTACAACATAAGACAGGATGAAACAGATTGAAACAGATTTTAGGCTGTTCTCATGCCTTGAAACAATATATACCCTGTTTCATATTGTTTCAATCTTTTTCATGTTTAACGGGGAAATTTCGTTCGGGACGAGGGGGTCGGAAGTTCAAATCTTCTCATCCCGACCATTAAATACAATGGATTGCAGTTTAGGCTGTGGCCCATTTTTGCTTTTGGCTAGCACTGTGGCTAGCATTTCACCCTCCCTGCCGCACACTCAAGATGCCGGGCAAGGCCCGGAGCTGGATGGGTCACACTCTAATGTTTCTGTTCCATTTTTTGAAAAGTTTTATTGCCCTTGCCATGTTTTCCATGTCCCTTTTTATGACCTTTATCGTGGCGATCGTCGTGATGATCTGAATGCACAACGGGGTGGCCATGATGGTCGAGGATACAACCGGAAGTCCACAATAAGGCCAGGGAGCAAATAAAAACTTGAATGATGTGTCGAGTCATATTTTTTGTTCCTACTAAATTTGGATTGAATGGTCTTACTTTAAGGTTCAGGCATTATGTCAATGAAGTCAATTGAATTGAAATCTGACCCCGACAATGAAAAAAGGGTTACGGCATTCAAGCCGTAACCCTTTTATTTATTTGGTGCGAGGGGCGGGTTTGCCAAAAGGGTCCCATGCACGGGACTCCGGTACTTGATAAAGCATCAACGTAAGACCGACCACTTTTCAAAAGCCAGCACCCCCCAGCCCCTTTTCTGGGAGCGAATCCAGGAATCGAAAACCGATTTCAAAATTTGGTATATAATTTTTAGAAGATGCGCTGGGATTCGGTTGTGGGCGGAGGGGCACCCTGCTGAGAGTGTTGCCCGCAAACGACCCATAGCGGACATTCTCATGAAGAGTAAAAAATGGGCTTACTGAGAAGATGTAAAGCTGGCTTCTCCTGCTAATATATCTCTAGCCAATTTCCAATTTTGGTCCACAATCGTTTGAAGACATACACCCCAGCACCAGAGACTACACAGCCCGTGAAGGTGGAAATTCTAAATTAGAAAGTGGTACAACAAACAGGCGCATGAAAAGCTGTAGAAATTGGAGAACGATCATTTAGTCGAGATTGAAGGTGCGTGAATGAAAATACCGCCTGAAGGCTGGCCCTTTGCCAGAGTGGCGGTAGCCGGTATGGGTGCGTACAAACCACAGGAGGGTTAGCATGCCAGAACCATCTAGAGGCGTATTTAATCATCCATTTCTGGGGCACGGGTTTCGTCCCTTCTTCCTTTTGGGCGCGTTATATAGCGTTGTCACTTTGTTGATGTGGGGCGGGTTTTTTGCCGGGCATGGCCCGCCGCCTACCTTCATGCTTGATCCTGTATCCTGGCATGCGCATGAAATGATTTTTGGTTTCACCATGGCAATTGTTGCGGGGTTTTTGCTTACGGCTGTGGCAAACTGGACGGGCGGTGCACCAGTGCGGCAAATTCATCTGGCGGGACTGTGTGCACTCTGGCTGGCCGGGCGCGTGGTTATGAATTTTGATCTGGGCTTGTCGGAGATTGCCGTTATTGTTGTTGAGGGAGCTTTTATCCTGACGCTGGCGCTCAGCCTGTCTATCCCGCTTCTTAAAACCTGGAATAAACGCAATTTCATTTTCCTAGTGTTGCTGAGCATCTTGTTTGCATGTGATATGACCTTCTTTATCACGCAAGAGAGTGTATCACTTTATGTTGCTGTGATGATTATTGTCGCAATGATTTCTCTGATTGGTGGACGAATTATTCCGGCCTTTACGGTTGTGGCTTTACATGGGCGCGGGGAAGAAGCTAAGCAGATACCGCAGGAAAAGCTGGATGTTATGGCGCTTTTATCGCTGGCTTTGATTATTCTGGTGCTGGTGTTTATAGGTCAGGAAGGAGCCATTCTTGCCGTAACTTCCTTTATATCCGCCATCATTCATGCACTACGACTGCGGCGTTATCATACGCGCAGAATATTGGGTGATCCGATGGTTTGGATCCTTCATGTCGGTTATGGCTGGGTGATTGTGGGGTTGCTTTTACTAGGGGTCTCGGCATTAGGTTTGCTTCCCTTCTCAATTTCATTGCACGCCTTTACAACTGGTGCTATTGGCTCCATGACGCTGGGGATGATGTGCCGTGTTGCACTGGCCCATACCGGACGCAACCTGAATGCAACAAAACTGACGATATTAAGTTTTCTTCTGTTGCAATGTGCTGCTCTTATACGGGTATTTGGTCTGGTGATTGCGCCTGACTATACCGCTGAGTGGCTTATAGGTTCCGCTACGCTTTGGGTACTTTGCTTTTCGCTATATATTTTGATTTATGCACCGATATTATGGAAGCCTAGGCCCGATGGTCTGGCCGCTTAACAGTGCATGTTGCTAAGGGTGTTTGACGTCAGCGAAAAGTGGACTATTCGAGGTAAAAAGCTAAGAGATCCTTTCTGTTAAACTCTCCTCAGCCGAATGTCCGCTTCTGGCCAGTACTGTGACCGTCATTAGCTGGATACAGGTTGATGCCACAAGATGGATTGTGGGGCCTCTCTCCAGACGGTTTCGCGCGCTCCCCGGTCTATGAAAAAACCGCGTCCGCATGAAAAATTATTTTTTAACTTGCCAGATGGCATCCACGAAGAACTTCTTGGAATCTAACAGGTGCTCAACGATTTGGAACCCATTGTTTTGAGCCAACGCTTCGATTTCCGGCATCGTGCATTTATAAGAAAATTCGGTCTGCATTGCCTCCCACGCTTGGAAGTGGAACTCCCGGTTCAACGCCGCTATTTGAACGGTTTGTTCCTCAATGCTGTAAATATAACTTTCAACCGCCCGGGACTGTTCATTATAATGCGCCTCCTGGATGAAATTTTGTTTAACGAAGTTGGCCCCCAGTTTTTGGTTGATGCAATCCAGTAAATTTAAATTAAATTTTTGAAAAACACCTCCAGCGTCGTTGTAGGCTCGATAAAGGAGTTTCGGGTTTTTCATGAGATCAAACCCGATCATCACGAAATCTCCATCATTGAGAGCCCCCCATAATTTGCGCAAAAACTTCCCCGCGCTGGAGTAGTCTTGATTCCCAATAGTTACCCCAAAATAAAACACAAAGTTTCGTTCGAACTGTCCGCGGGAAATGGCTGACAAACCTTGAAAATATTCGGACGCGATACCTGTAACAGTCAATGAAGTGTTTTTAAATTTTGATCTCAGAGTGGCGACCAGGTTTTTAACCGCGCCGGCAGAAATATCGATGGGCATAAAATGAATCCGCTGATTTTTCTGAATCAAATGCTCAAGGAGAACCATCGACTTGCTCCCATCCCCTGAACCGAGGTCGATAATTTGCAATGCTTTCTGAGAAATAATGAGATCCGCAATGAATCGCTGGTGCGTATGGATTATTTCGATTTCGCTAACCGCCGGGAGGTAGGTTTCCAGTCTCACTATTTCCTGGAAAATTTCGCTTCCCCGGTCGTCAAAAATGAGCCAGGAGGGCAATCTTTTCGGCTTGCCAGACAACCCTTTTTCAACAGCTACAGCAAATTCATGGCCATTCGAATTGGGGCCGTCGACCGGCCGCAGGTCCTTAAAGCTAAACGACATTATGTCCTGACAGTAAAAGTTGAAGGGCCGTGATGTTTGAGGTCTCAGAAGTATTTTGTTATAGTACAACCTTCCAAACTGGCCTTGCAAACCAAATGCTCAACTATTTTCCAATGAAATCAAAATGCATTTAAAAACAGACTCAGCTACAGAACTTTCTGGCATCGACCTTCTGGGCGTGGAACGTCAATTCACCCAGTTGCTTTATCTCGACGATCTCGATAAAAAAATCGCCGAAAATCCCGCGTTGAAAGAACCTTTTGAGGACGCGCTTGACTGCGCTCTTTTAGATATCACTCATGAAGCGGAGTGCGATCCGCAGGACTTTCTTTTTCTGCAAAGAATTCTGTATCGCATCAACCGGTTGAAATTTTTTTGGTATGACGACCTGGAAAATTACACCAACGAAGGGTCTCTTTACCTTTTTAGAATTCAAAAACGAATCGAATCGGCCTGGCAGGATTGGGAATCGAACTTTATAGATACTAAACCACTTCGCCCGGAGGATGTCAAAGAAGCCTTGCGGGATCGAACAGGGGAAGACCTCGATCCGCAACCCTCACGGGACAATCTTTATTTTAGAAATGAAATGACAAAAACCGGTTACCGCCGACTGCTGGCGATTGCTTCTCTCGATGGATTGGTGGAAGCGAGCCAACTCTCCCGGGTTTTAGGAGGAGTGGGGAATGAAATTCAATCGATGCTCACTCGAATTTTTTTCGAGGAATACGGCAAAGGCCTGCTGACGAAAAAGCATTCGTCCTATTTTTCCACCATGTTGGCGGAATTTAAAATGGACACGCAACCGGAAGCTTACTTTAGTTTAGCTCCCTGGGAAGTTCTGGCTAATATCAACCAAAGTTTTTTTCTTTGCGAGCGCAAGCGCAATTTTTTACGGTACATCGGCTCCCTCCTTTACTTTGAAATTTCGGTTCCCGCGGCGTTTGAAAATTACAAACTTGCCGGAGAGCGTCTGGGCTTGAGTTCGGAGGCCGTCAACTATTGGGAGTTGCACATCAAAGAGGACCAGCGGCATGGCCAATGGATGCTGGACGATGTCGCCCTCCCCCTGGTCGACCGTTACCCGGACCTCGCCTGGGAAATGGTGTACGGTTACGACCAGCAACGGCTCATCAGCGCGCGAGCCGGCCAGGCCGTTGCCCGATCGGTCCGCGAAGCAGAAAACAGTTAGCTCCCGCATCCTTTCATAAATTCCTCCCTTTATTTTATGTGTGGAAGATACACCTTAACCAAACCAAAAAAATCCATCGAATCACATTTTCGGGCCCAGTTGCCTAAGGGCGAACACCGCCAGCGGTACAACATCGCACCAACCCAGTCCCTGCCGGTTATTATTTCTCACCATGACGAAAGGAAAATTGAAGCCATGCGCTGGGGATTGGTTCCGTCCTGGACCAAAGACCTGAAAACCCAGTCGCCCCTGATCAATGCGCGCGCGGAAACCATTCAGGAAAAACCCAGTTTCAAAAATTCATTCAAAACCAAAAGGTGCCTGGTCCCGGCCGACGGGTTTTATGAATGGGTCAAAAAAGACCACAGCAAGGTCCCGTATCGGATTCATCTGGCCAGCGAGGAACTGTTTGCTTTCGCCGGGATATGGGCGGAGTGGGGAAAAGGCGACGCACGCCTGCAGTCCTTCGCCATCCTAACCACCGAGGCCAACTCGGCATTGCAATGCCTGCACCATCGCATGCCGGTGATTTTGGCCCTGGACACTTATGACCCCTGGCTGGATGCTTCCGCCACTCAAGAAGAGTTGACGACTCTCTTGAAACCTTATCCGTCCGGGTTGATGGCTTATCATGAGGTTTCGCTAAAAGTCAATTCGCCACGGAACGACGGCCCGGAATGTCTGGCGCCGGTTTGATGTGATTTCACTCGCCCCAGCCAGAGCGCCGTCACCGTGAAGCATTGCCCTTCCTGTTCCACCCGGCCCCGCACCCAGTAGGGACCGCGATCAAACAACAGCGGCCCAAACCTTTTATAGACCCCTGGGAACAGCGTCACTTCAAACGTGTCAGTCGCGTCTTCCAGCATCAAGAACTTCATGAACTGATTGTTCACCGTGCGGGTGCGTTTGGAATTCACCAGCCAGCCGGCCAGGGTGATCAAGCGTCCGCTGTGGCCGGGTATCGCCCTGGCGTGAATCCGATCTTTCCGCTCGATATCGTAAAGGGACAGCAAGTGATCCGACACGGCGATATCCAAACATTCCAATTCCGCCATCACCTTTTCCCGGCAATCGTATTCCGCGAACTCCGGCAGGACCGGTCCGTCTGCGGGCGCCATCGCCGCGATCCATTTTTGTTGGGATGCCAGGCGCTGGTGTTTCGGCTTGCCATATCGCGCCGCCCCCCACAGGAGATTGGGACGTGATGACCCCAACCCATCCAGCGCGCCGCAACGAATGAGCGAGTCCACTTCACTGGCATCGATGTCCACTCGATCCATAAAATCTCTCAATGACGTATAAGAACCCTGCCTCCGGTTTTCTAAAATCGATTCTATCGCGCGACGCGATAATCCCTTGACCTGCGACAACCCGACACGCAACCCGTCGCGCCTTTGCGGGTCTCCGCCGGCAACCGCCGTGAAGGCGCACGCGCTGTGGTTCACGTGCGGCAGAAGGATGGCCAGCCCCATCCTGCGGGCTTCCTCGACATAGCCGCAAGCGTCATAAAACCCGCCACGGTTGGACAAGACGGCGGCCATGAACTCCGCCGGATAATGCGCCCTGAGGTAAGC
>SMVS01000117.1 GCA_004357435.1 Nitrospina sp.
AATCGAGCCGATGCCATTCTATCTCCTAAGCGTTAAGTGTGGCTGATGAATTGAGGTTCAGATCTTCCAGCCGGCTTTTTAATTTATGCAATCGAAAAACAGGAGGGTTTAATAATCGCGCCCGTTTTTGAATGCGCGAAAAGGACCATTTCAATAATGTGTCGGAATGAACAAGTAACCGGGTGCGCCGCAAAATTTTCCGAACGGTTTGACGCGAAATTTTTACCGGATCGTCGGATTTCAAAAGAGCATCGTTATTGTGAAGAGTCGCCACCGTTTCCAGGGCCATCCACAACGGCCAGATACAGAAAATGCGTATGGAGGATTCGCTTTTGGGGATCGCCAGGGTGAATTTCAATGCGTCCTGCAAGTGCCCCGTGGTTTTATGCAAAAGCCTCTCAAGAATTTCCAGATTCGTTTTTTCGGAAACTCCGGTATTAAACTCTTCCACCGTCAAACCCTTTTCGGTGATGAAGGATCGGGGAATGTAGGACCAGCCGCGTCCCCGATCTGCCAGGATGTCTTTCGATATGTTGGTCATTTGCAAGCCGAGTCCAAACGAGACCGCGTGAGCCTGCATGATTTCCCGGTTCCGGTCGGAAAGCCCTGGCAATTCCTCGATGAATAAATTGGACAACATTTCCCCGATGGCACCCGCCACAAAATAACAATACTCTTCCAATTCCTCTTCATCCTTCAGCAGAGTGATTTCATTTGCCGTGAATTTCCCCTGAAAGAACGCCATGCCCTGGGCCATTTGCGCTACCGAATGAATGATTTGAGCGCGGTGATTGGCCTTTAAGGTGTCGAACACCCGAAACACCCGCGGCGTTTGCATGAGAAGTTCCAGGTCGCTGGCGGAGCCGTCCACAGCCGCGCAGTCCTGAACCCATTGGCTCAGTTGCTGGGACCGCGACTCCGCATCCTGGATCAGTTTGGAGAACTGCAACAGCAGACGGATTTTGACTTTGGGTTCGAGCTTGGCGGCATCTTCGACGGTGTCAACGATTCGGCAAAACAGGTAGGCGGTCAGCACACTGCGATGCAGTTCTCCTTTAAGAACTGAGATATTCAAAGCGAAGGTTCGACTGACCTTCGGCAAAGTCTGCTGGCAAAAATTCCAATCGTCCATAATAAAACTTCAAAAGGGGAAGCCCCGGTTCCGCAGATTCAAAATACACCCATTGTAGAAAAAGGCCACCCGTCATTAATTCAATTCAAGCCACTTGCTTGACAACAACCCTTGGGGAATTTCCGAAACACCAGAGAACCCGGCATTCAAGGAATAGGCAGGGAAACGGGAAGATCAGTGGACGTCGAATTTTTCCAAACAGCCCATCTCCTGGGCAATGTTCAAGATGTTCGCGTGGACTTCATTGATCACATATTCCGGTGTGCTGGTGCCCGCAGTGATTCCCACATGATTTTTATTTATAAACCATTTTTGTTCCAGCTGGGAAGAGGATTCGATGTGGTGGGCCTCCACATTTCTTTCATCGCACACCTGGACCAGCTTTTTGGTGTTGGAGGAATTGTAGCCACCGATGACGATCATCAGGTCGACCTGATCTGCCAAGTCACGCACGGCGATCTGCCGGTCCCGGGTGGGCTGGCAAATGGTGTTGACAAACGCCACGTCCTCCACGCAGTCCATTTGCCGGATTTTTCTGACCAGGTTCTCTACTTTTTCTACCTGCTGGGTGGTTTGGCTCACGATGCCGAATTTGCAACTGCCGGTGGTTTTCAACTTTTCCAAATCGCCCTCGTCATTGATCACGATGTACTCGTCCAGGTCGCCGACGATGCCCTTCACTTCCACATGCGATTCCTGCCCAATCACCACCGGGAAATAGCCCTTTTCCACCATCAACTGGATGGTCTTGTGGACTCGCATCACCAGCGGGCAACTGGCGTCGAACACGACCAAACCGGCTTCGGCCAACTTCTTTTTTAATTTCTCGGGAGCGCCGTGTGCCGTGATCATCACTTTTTTGGTTTTGATCTGGTCGATCTCATCAATGCCGTTCACCACGGAAACCCCGTTGGTTTTCAGGGACTCGTTGACCTGGTGATTGTGGACCAGTTGGCCGACGATGGTGAGGTCCGATTTGAATTGCGGTTCGAGAGCCAGGTTGATGGCGTCCTTGACCCCAAAGCAGGTGCCCAGGGCGCTGGCGAGAGATATTTTCATTAAATTTCCTTGCCGGGTGACTGATAAAATCCGTGGGTTGACGCGCACAGGGTTCACGGCAATCCAACTGTCTATAGTATCAGATCGGTGTTTATTTTTAAACGAAAAATGGCCCCGGTCGTTCCGGTCATTTTAAAAACAAGTTTTTCAATAGTTGCAAGAAGGTTTGGCGGCCGATTTCCGCAATCGATTCGGTCAGGGGAATATTTTTAGGGCACACTTCCACGCAGACCTGGGCATTGCCGCAGTGTGCGATTCCGCCCTCTCCCATCACCGCCTCCAGGCGCTCCTCCTTTTCCATGGCCCCTGTGGGATGCATGTTGAACAGACGCACCTGGCTGAAGGTGGCGGCTCCCATGAAATTATTGGTGAGGGTGAATTGCGGGCAAGCTTCTAGACAGCACCCGCAGGTCATGCACTCTGAAAGAACATAGGATTTGTCACGTTGTTTTTCAGGAATCGTCGGCCCCACTCCAATCTCATGAGTGCCGTCAATATGGATCCAGGCCTGGACCTTCTTCAGATTTTCAAACATGCGGGACCGATCCACCTGCAAATCCCGAATGAGAGGAAACTTTGACATCGGTTCCAGCACAATGGGCTGTTGCAGTTGGTCCACCAAAGCGGTGCAGGCCTGACGCACCCGGCCATTGATCACCATGGTGCAGGAGCCGCAAACTTCCTCCAAACAGTTCGATTCCCACACCACGGGTGGCACCGTTTGGTTTGACCGGTTCACCGGATTCCGGGCCACGTCCTGCAAACAGGAAATAATATTGGCGCTGGGTTTGTGCTCCAGCGTGAACTCTTCCCAATACGGTTTTGAATCCGGAGAATCCTGGCGTTTTATTTTGAGTTGAATGAGGGCTTCCATCATGGGTGCCTAATCGTATTTACGTGGCCGCGGAGTGACCAGTGAGGTATTCACACTTTCATAACTGATCTCGGGCTGGTTGTTTTTAATTTGGGCAATGGTGGTTTTCAACCATCGCTTGTTGTTTTCCTCAAAGCGTTTCATGTAAGCCTGGTGATCGGGGGGGAAGGCGGATTCGTCCGTCTCTCCGTATTGTTGTTGTTCAAGATAATCCACGAATTCGTGGGGATCAAATTTAGGCGGTTGTTTCAGGTCGAATTCCGGTTTGTAATGGGCGCCTCGGAATTCGTTGCGCACCAGAGCTCCTTTCGCAATTATTTTAGCGAGATGAATCATCAGATGCAATTGATTGACGAAGCTCGGTTCCGGATTCGCCCAATCACTGGTGTCCAGGCATTGGATATCGCTGAACCGCGTCTCAATATCGGAAATCTGGATGATGGCTTTTTCCAATTTGGAATTCTCACGAACGATCATGACGTGGGCCAGCAGAACCTCACCCAACTCTTGATGCAGTTGGTGAGGGTTCTCCTTGCCCTTCATTTTTTTTATGGCCTGGAATCGTCCTTCCCAGTTCAAACGCGCCTGGCTGAACACAGTGGTGGGAATGTCCTCATAATGCCGGGTCAAATTTTTACTGTAGTTGATCAATCCCGGACCCATCATGAGGCCGGTATAAATACAACTCAATAACGAGTTCGCGCCCAGGCGATTGGCGCCATGGTATTGATAATCGGCTTCTCCGGCGGCATACAACCCCGGGATGGAAGTCATCTGGTTGCGCGGTGATTTATGGTCGATGAGGCCGTGTCCGTCATCCTCATAGTCGGTCCAGATGCCTCCCATGGAATAGTGGACGGCGGGAAAAATTTTCATCGGCACTTTCTTGGGATCGTCACCGGTGAACTTCTGGTAAATATCCAGGATGCCGCCCAGACGGTCCTCGAGGTATTCTTCCGTGTGGTGGGTGAGGTCGAGGTAGACCATGGATTTTCCGCCCACGCCGAGTTTCTGGTTGTACACGACATCGTGAATTTCCCGGCTGGCCACGTCGCGCGGCACCAGGTTGCCGAACAGGGGATGGTTTTCCTCCAGAAAGTAATAGCGTTCCCCCTCCGGAATGGTCAGGGGGTCGCGCGGATCGCCGGCCTGGCGCGGTACCCAGATTCTGCCGCCTTCGCCCCGTGCCGATTCGCTCATCAATCGTAATTTATCCTGTCCGGGAATAGCCGTCGGATGGATCTGGATGAACTCGCCGTTGGCGTATTTGGCGCCTTGCAGATAGGCGGACATGGCCGCGGCACCGTTGCACACGGTGGACCCGGTGGTTTTCCCATACACTTGCGAAGGCCCGCCGGTGGCCAGCACCACCGCATCGCCGCCCTCGCTGAAAATGGCTCCGGTGCGCAGATCGTGCAACACCGCGCCCCGGCACACCCCGTCCGCATCCAGCACCGCTCCCAGGTATTCGTGCCATTCCATTTTGGTGACCAGGCCGTCATGCTCGTGCTTGCGGACCTGTTCGTCCAGAGCGTAGAGCAATTGCTGGCCGGTGGTGGCCCCGGAGAAGGCGGTGCGTGAATACAGCGTGCCGCCGAACCTGCGGAATTCGAGGTGTCCCTCGGGCGTCCGGTTGAAAGGCACTCCCAACCGGTCCATCAAATGAATGATGGCGGGCGCTTGAAAACACATATCGCGCACCGGCGGCTGGTGGGCCAGAAAATCACCGCCCTTGACGGTGTCGTAAAAATGAATTTCAGGGGAATCGCCTTCGCCCTTGGTGTCGATGGCGGCGTTGATGCCACCCTGGGCACATACCGAATGCGAACGCTTCACCGCCTGGTAGGACACCAACAGCACCTCGGCCTTGGCCTCGCATAGTTTCATGGTGACGGCCAGGCCGGCCAGCCCGCCGCCGATGACGATGAATCTTTTGGTGCGCTTGGCCATCAGGAGGTGCCTCCAAAAGTGGGCTGAACCGAAACCGGGTGGAGAGAAAATTCCACTACCGTGGCGATGCCCATCACGGAGAGAACCAGGCCGAACAGCATGAACGCGTATCCGGCATTGCGTTGCGCCTGCGGGCCGATCACGATGCCCCACGAAATACAGAAACCCCAGAGTCCGTTGGCGAAATGAAAAGTGGCCGACAAAATACCGATCAAATATATGGTGCGCCCGGTCCAGGTGGTGAACGTGTCGTTCATGACGTCGATCAAAAAGGGCGCCGCGTCAAACAGGTGATGACCGAACCAGAGTTTTGGTGCCACCGTGGTTCCCACATGATAGACCAGAAACACGAACACCACTCCGCCGGTAACGCGTTGCAGAGTGTACATCCAGTTGCGCGGGTAAGAATATTTAAAAACGTTGCTCTTCGCGATGGTGAACACGTAAAATCCCATGATCGAATGGAACAGCAGGGGAATGTAGATTACGGAAACTTCAATCCATATCAGGAAAGGCAGGTTGTTGAGCGCATCGATGCTCAGTTGGTAGGGCAGGACGCCCACCGTGCGCAGGGCGTTGAGCGAAAGGTGCAGGATCAGAAAAGCGCCGATGGGAACCAGGCCGGTCAGAGAATGGAGCTTGAGCAGGAAATATTCGATCTGGCCTTTAGTGAATTTTCCCATTAAGAACCTTGCAGACACGGAGCTAAAATCCGGTGTCCTGAAATTTAATCGCCGTCACATGGCCCAGAGGGTCTCATTAAAAAATGAGAGTCCGCATCCTCGTTTATTGTATTACGTTATGGAGAACCTGCGGAAAGAAATTAGGCCGAAGCGGGGAAAAACTGGCAAAAAGTTGAATGAGAAGGAAGGGGACGCCGGTTTAAAAATCGGATTCCAAAAGAGGCCGATGTTTGAAGTCGGGATTTATCGGCTTGTCGCTGGCAGTGATTTTAAGGTTTTGCGGGGATTCCACAAACAAATCAACGTAACCACATTTGGCGCACACCCGGGGTTGGAGCAGTACCTTCTTTTCGATACCATGGTCCTTGCGTACGACCATGATCAATTCCAGGTCTTTGCTGGTGCGGAGGCCAATATCGCCCTTGAGAACACTTTTGGCGCCACATTTGCCGCAAATGTTGGGATCGCTCATACCGCACTCCTGAAACATGGGAGGGCAAACATGCCCTCACGATCTCCCCCAAAAATCGTAATCAATCACTTTTGGAAGTATAGCATACAGTCCAGTGTCTGCCTAAATCCGGTTAGAGATGGGAAACGCCGACGGGCGCCGCTTCCATATAAACCGGATGCTGAATGCGTTTGCGGTTGATGATCTGGTTCA